>DATCPW010000077.1:0-9527 GCA_036569865.1 Candidatus Dormiibacterota bacterium | reverse complement strand
GCATAGCTTAGGCCGCGGCGAGAACCTGTTGACGCAACAGGCTTTTCAAGCCTTCGCGCGCCAGCTCATGAGCCGGGTTTGCCTTCCGGCTGACGTACCTGACCACGCGCCAGCCACGCCGGCAGCGTTCTCGGACCTCGTGGACCGCAATTCGAAAGCTGTCGCTCGAAGGCATCCTGCTGCGCACCACTGGCGCGCAATCCGTCCTGACGATCACGCGGTGATACGGCCACCGCGCCGCTGCGAGATCCAACGCCCCTGCGCAGACGTGCGCCTCGAGCTGGGCTGAGCCGCCGACGTGTGAGAAGCCGAACGACTCTGTGTAAACGGCGCGACCCCTAACAAAAACGGCCAGGCCACATCCAGCCCGGCCGTTCCTGTCGAGAGCGGCGTCCACGTAGATCACCAGGCACTCCCGCAAATCGCATTCCTCCCGAAGGGATTTGCCGAAGAGCCTAGCATGATGTTGCGGCGCTGTAAGCACCTGGACACAAGATGTTGTGTCAGTCGGCTGGAGGTAGGTCTGCCCCCATTGCGTGGTAGCCGCCGTCGACGTGCACGAGCTCACCCGTGGTCATGTTCAGGTAGTCCGACAGCAGGGCGCATGCAGCACGGCCGACTGGCGTCCTGTCCTGCAGGTCCCAGCCCATCGGCGCGCGCAGCGACCAGACCTCCTCGAAGTCTTTGAAACCAGGGATACCGCTCGCCGCGAGAGTGGCGAGGGGGCCGGCGCAGATGGCGTTGGCACGAATCTTGTAACGGCCCAGATCGCGGGCGAGGTAGCGGGTGACGGATTCGAGGGCCGCTTTGGATACGCCCATCCAGTCGTACTTAGGCCACGCCTGCGTCGAGTTGTCGAAGTCGAGCGTGACCAGCGAGCCACCGTGCTCTTTCATGAGCGGGAGGAAGCCCGCGGCCAGCTCTTTGAACGAGAAGGCGCTGACCGGGATCGCTGTCGCCACGCTTTCCCACGGCGTGGTGAGGAACTTTCCACCAAGCGCGTCTGGGGGCGCGTACGCAACCGAGTGGACGAGGCCGTCGACCCTGTCCCACCGCTTGCCTGTCTCCTCGACGGCGGCCGCGATATCGGATGGCTTGCTGACGTCCATCTCCAGGATGTCGGGAACCGGGTTCAGCTTCTTGGCCGTCATCTGCGTGATCGTCATCATCCGGCCGAAGCTGGTGAGCAGGAGCTCGGCGCCTTCCTTCTGTGCTTCGACTGCGATCGCATATCCGATGCTGCGGCGGTCGCTCATCCCGGCGATCACGATCTTCTTTCCCTTGAGGATCACGTTGGAATCGTATCTCCCTACTGCGGATCTTTGCCGGTGGCCACCGGCGCATCTCTTGATGACCAGTCGCTCCACGAACCCGCATAGAGCCGTCCGTTCTTGATTCCTGCCAGCTCCATCGCGAGCAGATCGTGCGTAGCGTTCACCCCGGAGCCGCAGTAGGCGACGGCACCCTTCTCATCGTCGATGCCCAGGTCGGCGAACCGTTTGCGCAGCTCCTCGGGCGACTTGAACCTCCCGTCGGGACCGAGGTTCTCAGCCCAGGGAGCGCTCCTGGCGCCAGGTATGTGCCCCGCCTTGGCGTCGACGGGTTCCTTCTCGCCGCGATAACGCTCGCCGGCGCGGGCATCGATGAGCGGCACGCCGGCGATCTTGCGAACATCCTCGAAGTCGAGGATCCGCGATCGGTCGGGTTCGCGCGATCGGAAGTTGACCCGCCAGACGGTTGGCAAATCAGTCTTCAGCGGTTCGCCCCACGCGCCGATGCCGCCGTCGAGGACCGCCTGCGATTCGTGCCCGAACCAACGGAGCAGGAACCAGAGCCTCGAGGCGACGGAGCCGCCGGCATCGTCATAAACGACCACCTTCCAATCGTTCATCACGCCCGCCTTTCGCATCTCGACCTCGAACTGCGCACCGGTCGGCAGCGGGTGGCGGCCGGCTCCTTTTCCTGTCACTGCTTCGAGATCCACGAACGCGGCGCCTGGGATATGGCCGCGATCGTATGCGTCCCTGCCCTTCTCCCCCAGCAGGTGCCAACGGAAATCGATGACGCGGAGGTCCGCATCGTTGATGTGCTCGTGCAACCACTCCGGGCTGACGATCGGGCCGAAGTTCATTGCGTGACCACTCGTGTGTCGTGGCAGAAATGCACTGCGTGGGCGTGCACGTCATGCAGCCTGCCCAGCGATTCGGACCAGGCATCGCGGTCGTCGTACTGGCCCTGCCAGTCCGTGAGATCCGCCTGGTCTCGGTCCCTGAAGATCTCGGATGTATAAGCTGCGTCGCCGATCATCACCGCGCCTCCGCCTGAAGTGTCGATGAGCACGCTTTGATGTCCAACCGTGTGGCCGGGCGTCGCCATCACCCGAACACCATCAGCGACTTCGGCATCACCGTCAACCAGCTCGAATCGTGCGCCGGCGAAATCGAACCACTGAGCGGGGACTCCTTTCTCGCGGCGCGCGCGATCCAGTTCCGACCGCTGCACGTAAAAGGGTGCGTGCTTGAATACAGCGTTCTGTCCGCAATGGTCGAAATGGAGGTGCGTGTTGATGACGATGCGCACGTCGGCAGGGCTCAGGTCGTGCTCCGCGAGCGCGTCGGCGGCGTGGCGATTCACCACCTTCCACTCCTTGACCAGCTCCGTGGGCCATCCGACCCCGGTGTCGACAAGGATCGCTCCTGCGCGCGGGTGCTTGATGACGAAGCCGTGAACCGGGATCTGGTTCAGCGAATCGATTCGTGCGAGGTGGAGGCGAACGATCTCCATCGACGTCGCGAGCTACGGAAGAAATGGAGAGATTGCGAATAGCCCGAAAAGGAGCGCCACGTAGACCAGCGAGTACGCGAAAAGACGCCTCGTCCAGCGGCGTCCAGACAGGTCGAGCACGGTTATCCCCACCAGCCCCACGCCCAGCACCACAGCGCCTGCCACGTAGACCTCGCCCGCCGAGCCGGTGAAGAAGGGGATCACGCTGACGATGGCGGTGAGAATCGCGTACCCGACGCTCTGCCTTTTCGCCGCCTGCTCGCCCGAGACCACAGGGAGCATCGGGATGCGGGCTCGGGCGTAGTCGGCCTTGATCACCTGCGCGAGCGCCCAGAAGTGTGGCGGCGTCCAGAAGAAGATCACTGCGAACAACGCAAAGGCTGTCAGGTCGAGGCGGCCGGTCGCCGCGGCCCAACCGACCAATGGAGGGATCGCTCCGGCGGCGCCTCCGATGACGATGTTCTGAGGCGTCGTTCGCTTGAGCCACACCGTATAGACGAAGACGTAGATCAGCGTGCCGAGCAGCGCGAGGCCGGCGGCGAGGAGGTTGGCGCCCCACCACAGGACCGCGAACGCGAGAGCGTTGAGGACGATGCCGAGCGCGAGCGCATGCCAGGCGGGAATTCGTCCATCGGGAAGAGGCCGGCGTCGCGTGCGGCTCATCGCCGCATCGATGTCACGGTCGAACCAGCAGTTGATCGCGTGCGCACCGCCTGCGGCGAGGGTGCCGCCTGCAAGCACAGCGAGCACCGGCACCAGGCGCGGGTGACCGTGGGCCGCCGGGATCATCACCCCGACCGCTGTCGCATCGAGCAGCACGACGATGCGGAGCTTGAGCAGGCTCAGGTAGTCGCGAAGCACCTCCAGCGGGCCGGCTGCGGGGGCAGTGACCGCGCTCACGCGGATCTCCTGTCGACTTCCAGGCGAGACAGCTCGAGATTCTTGTCGGCCCGCGGGAATGTGAGAAGCGTGGTCGCCAGGACGCCTGACCATACGAGAGTGGCAAGAGCCACGTGCAGGCCGTCAAAAACAGCGCTGCCGGTGATCGCAGATCCGGCGCCAACCGCGATCTGCAGAACCAGAGCTGCGATCGCCGCGATCGCAATGGGTCCCATCCCCTTCACGCTGCGCCATCGAATGAGCGCCTTCGACAAAAGATGCAGGAGCAGAAGCCCGACCACGAGCACCGTCCCGCGGTGAAGCATCGTGTATGCGTTGAATCCCGAGAAATCGAGCGCGAACCCGCCGCCGCACAAGGGCCACGAGTTGCAGCTCTCGTCAGCGCCGCTGGCGACCACCGTCGACCCGGTGAGCATCATCACGTAGGTCGCCGCCGCTGCGACTACAGCAAGGCGCCGGAAGTTGAGATCCGCGACACCGTTGGACGGCGGCATTGCCGCCACCGCGGTCGCTACCAGGAATCCGAGAATGATCATCGCCAGGCCGAGATGCACGACCACCAGCCAGGGCGAAAGTTCCTTGGCCACCACGATGCCGCCAAGAATCCCCTCCCCCACCACGCCGATCACCGATGCCGTCGCCAGCCACGCCACCAGCGGGCGACGCTTTCGAAAGAGGATCCATGCCGCCACCACGGTGGCGATGATCAACAAGCCGGTGACGCTGCCGACAGCGCGATGCGAGTACTCGATGATCGAGTGCACGTTGGCGGGCGGATACGGGCGGCCATTGCAAAGCGGCCAGTCCGGGCAACCGAGCCCAGAGCCCGACACGCGAACCAGGCCGCCAAGCGCGATCTGGAGATAGGCAAAGAGGGCGGTCACCACCGCGAGCCGGCGAAAAATGGCCTCCCCAGACACCACGCGAAGTCTACTTAGTGGTCAGAGTCGACAGCCAAGCGGCCAAAACGCGATCGTCCAGCTCGCCCACCTGCCTCCCCGCAATGGTGCCGTCGGCACGCACGAACACAGTCGTCGGAAGCGGGACCACGCCGTACGCTCGCCCAACGCTCAGGTTCGAGTCGAGCAGCGCAGCCTGCTGAATCCCGGTCGAGATGAGGAAGTCTCGCGCGCCCTGGTTGCTGTCGCCTTCGTTGATGAGCACGAGGCGCACCCCGGTTGCGGCGCTGACCCTCCGCTGCAGCAATGGCATCTCGGCCCGGCACGGCGGACAGTAGCTCGCCCAGAAGTTGATCACCATGGGGTGGCCGGCGAGATCGGCCAGGGCGATCCGACTGCCGTCAGTGCTCACAAGGCTGAAGCCTGGAGCGCGGCCTCCTCCGCCAGGCGCCACCTGCTCCGGTCCCGTGATCGTCAGCAACGACTCGAGCACACTGCCTGCGCCCCAGCCATCCCCGTGCGAAGCCAGCTCCTTCAGCCCTTCGGCGCCCAAAGTGTTGACGAGCCCCGGACCGATGTCGCTACCCACGTCGGGCACGCCGCGATAGACAAGGCGCACGTAACCATGCCGGTCGACTAGCGCGAGGGTCGAGACGTGGCTGTCGCCTGTCGCCAGCTGAACGCCAAACGGTTTCCAGAATGCGGCCAGGGCATCCGCCGATGCGGTGGCGAACGTCCAGCTCGCGCCGATGCCTTTACTGTACGAATCGAGGACAGAGGGCGTGTCGGTGCCGGGATCGGTGGTGACCTCCGCCAGCAGCACGCCCGGAGGTAGGTGCTTCTGCAGCTGGAAGAACAGCGCGGTGTAGAGCGGACATGTTTGATGGCAGGTGGTGTGAAAGGCCGCGATGACGAGGTCGCTGCCGGCGGTGGTGCTGCTGTCGAATGGGCGCCCCTGCTGATCCTGAAGGCTGAATGCCGGCATCGCCACGAACTTGCCCGAGAGCTCGCCAAGGCCGAGGTTCACCTGGTCGTTGCCGGCGTATGCCGCGCCAGGCAGGAGGCGGCCGGCCTCGAGGCCGAGGAGGATTGGCTCGACCTGCCCCGCCGTCACCACGACCCGCAGGGACGCCTGGTCTTCGCCGACCCGCACCCCGTCGTAAGAACCGACCGCCACCGGCAGCGCAAGCAGCTCGCGCTGGTCTGGAGCCGCGGGAACTGCGCCCGAGACCTGGCCGAGTGCAATCCATCCAGCCGTGCCGTGCAGCTCAAGGGACGCCGGCGCTATCGACCCCGCCGTCTTGCCGGCTCCGATGACGAGCAGCGTGCCTGTCGTCGGTTGCAGCCGAGGCAAAGCAAACAGCACAGCCCCGACCACTACTGCAGCGACGAGCGCGCCTCCCCAGAGATATCGCGACCTGGGGATGTTTAGGTTCCTGTCAGTGGGCGGCCGCCGTACCGGGCCGCGATTGCGTCGATGTATGCAGCGCACAGGTTCGCGACTTGCGAGCTCTCGAACTGGACGACGTTCTCCGCGTTCTGTTCGCCGCTGTGTGACAGGTTGAAGCTGCCGGAGTAGACGAAGTCGTCGGCGACCAGGATCTTGGCGTGCATGAAGTCATGGAGTGAGCCTTTCGAATAGGGGATCGAACGCTTGGAGCCGAAGTGCACTGCATTCACGATGCCCTGAAAGGCCGCTGTCTTCCACGACGCTGTTGCCTGGCTTGCCCACTGGCGCTGCACCTCGTCCATCTGCGTCGCATCGTACACACCGCTTATGTCCGCCTGGGGGTGCAGGCAAGCGTCCGCCAGCGCCCCCAGGATGGGGCCGGAAGTGATGACCGGCGAGCAGATCCGCAGCCTCACCTTCGCCGAAGAAATCGACTTGGCAATCGCGTGCGATAGCGTCACGCCGCGGCCGGGGCAGAAGTACGTGCGCACCTTGGTCGAGTCGGCGAGCGTCGCCCATTGCGTGGTGAATCGCCCCGATGTTGCTACCACTGGTCGCTGCCAGAGCTCTTCGAAGTTCCGCATGTAATCGGCGGCGACACTCGGCGACGCGATGGTGAAGGTCACATTCTCTTCGCGGGTGAAGGAATCGTTGGTCCAGTTCATCGAACCGCTCAGCACTGCGGCTTGCGGCATCGCGGCATCGCGCACCACGTACTTGTGGTGCATCAGGTCGGGGACTCCCTCTACCGGTTTGGTCACGACTCCCATCGCTTTCAGCTGGTCGATGAAAGCCCAGTCGACCTGGGCGGGCGGCGGCACCGGGATCGTGTCGGGATGGTCGTGGTTGAACATCAAGCGCACCGCGACGCCGCGCTTGAGCGCAGCGTCAAACGCTGCGAGCACGGTGGCCGATGGCCCGGCCTGGAGGCGGAGATCGTAGATGGCGATGTCAATGGTCTTTGTCGCGCCATCCAGAAAACCGCCCACTCTGGCTGCGACCGAGTCAGCGGTCTGGCCTCCGTCAGTCAGAAAGAAGAAGTCGGTCGGCGGAATCGCGGCTATCGCGACGCCTTGACCTCTGGCTCTCCAGGATCCTCTCGCGGTTCGTCGATTCCGATCGGCAGCGGCCTGGTTGCCATCGCCGCGGCCTCCTCAGGATCGTCGGTCAACGTCATCAGGTCCATGTCCTGCGGTGAGATGGCTTTGCGGCCGAGCACGACCTTGCGCATCCAGTCGAGCAGGCCGGTCCAGTACTCGGTGCCGAAGAGCACGATCGGGAAGTGCTCGATCTTTCCGGTCTGTGCGAGGGTCAGAGACTCGAAGAGCTCATCCAGCGTACCCAGCCCGCCTGGAAAGATGACGAAGCCGCGCGCGTATTTGACGAACATGTTCTTGCGGACGAAGAAGTAGCGGAACTCGACGCCGAGGTCGACGTAGTCATTCAGCTCCTGCTCATTGGGCAGCTCGATGTTGCAGCCGACCGAGAGGCCGCCGGCCTCCTGGCAGCCGCGGTTGACCGCCTCCATGATCCCCGGACCTCCGCCGGTGATCACAGCGAAACCACGGCGAGCCAGGGCGGCGCCCAATGCGCGGCCGGCTGCGTAATAGGGGTCGTCGGGCGTCGCGCGTGCGGACCCGAAGACGGTGACGGCAGGCCCGACTTCGTTGAGCGCGTCGAAACCCTCAACAAACTCGGAGAGGATGCGCAGGACACGCCAGGGGTCCGCGTGATGAGCCAGCTCCTCGATCGTGCTGCGCTCGAGCAGCATCTTGTCCGCGGGCGGACGCTGGGACGGAACGACCAGGCGGCCGGCGCGGCGTCGGTTCGGCACCCGGCCTAGGACTCCCGCTCGACCGGGGCGTTTGACTGTGCCGGCTCACCGGCATCAGAGCCGTTGTTGTCGGACGCGGCCGGCGCCGGCTCCGAATCTCCGCCTGCGACTTCCATGGCCAGGCGCTTGCGCTGAGCGGAGCGAGATTTCTTGGTGCTGACGACCTGGGCCGGCTCGACCTCAGTGGTTGGGACGTCGGTGCTGGCGATGTCGGTGGTCCCATTGCCCGCGGCCGGCAGGGCCGTGGTCGCAATCCGGTCGGGCAGCTTCGAGGTCGAGTGGTCGGGCATCTCGAGCAGCTCGTCGAGGTGCGCGCGAAGGGAGGCGAGCTCCGCCTCGAGCTCATGGACCCGGCGCCGGTGGCGCATGTGCTCAGTGAAGTGGTGCAGGCCGTTCATCCAGTGGTAGAGGGTCCCCGCGATCACGAAGAGAGTCAGGGGTACGACCGCTACGGTCCAAAGGGGGATGCCATTGATATGGAAGACCGACCAGTGGACGTCCACGGTGGCCAGATTGCTGTAGCCGAAAACCGTGGTCCCCACCCCGATGAAGAGGCCGACGATCAGCGAGCTAGCCAGCAAGAAGCGCTGCCACAGATGGTTCAAATCGGCACCGGGCCGAAGGTTACCCGGTTTGCAGCGAGGTCGCTACTTATTAAGCCGCTCCAGCACCATCACGGGGATATGGCGAGTGGTCTTCAAGCGGTACTCGTTGAAGGCGGGCATTTTCGAGGCGTGGTTCTGATAGAGCCGTTCGTAGTCGGCATCGCCCGCCTCGTGGGCGCGAGCCTTGAACTTCTCGCCGCCGATCTCGACGATGACCTCGGGATGCGCCTTGAGGTTGTGATACCAGTTGGGGTTGGCCGGGGCGCCGCCCTTGGAGGCGATGATCACGTACTGGCCGCCGTCGCGGGAGAAGACGATGGGACTCTCATGTATCGCGCCGGATTTGGCGCCTTTGGTGGTGAGGATCCCCAGGTCGCGGCCCTCGAATGGGCCGGCCGGCGCCTTGCCTTTGTTTTCGCGGAGATGCTTGATCAGGTTGCGGTTGAATTCTTGATATGTGTGCTCCCCAGTAAGGCATACCCACATTGGGCGCTAGCTAATTCCACCTCGGACGATCTCCGCCGCCTCCCGCTGGCGCAGGTTCCGGCGGCCGTCGCCGTCAAGGGGGTTGACACCATGGACTCCTCAGACTCCGCCCTGGTAGCGGGCTTCTGGATCGGCAACCTGCTCGGCCTTGGCATCCTGGCCCTCGTCTTCTGGTTCGCAGGGCGCTGGGGCTTCATCGGGGTGCTGATCCGAATCGTGTGCGCCGCTCTATTCCTGATCCGCCTGGTCAACCTGATTAGATTTCTGAGCCCGTCCTGACGAGTTGACAGCTTGGTGGAGGCGCCGGGAGTTGAACCCGGGTCCGAAGCAGTCTCCTACGGGATCTCTACGAGCGTGTTCAGGATTTTGGTTCTCGCTTAGCGGCTCCTCCTGACGGGATCCGCTTTTCGCCAGTCTCGGTGAGTGTCCCGCATCGAGGCCGAGACGCCCTCGATGCGGCAATCCGGTCTGTTTTAATGCCGTTCCCCAGTCCGCCGGATTGACCGGGGGCGACACCCGGGATCTAAGTCCCGGGACTCACGTCTCTACTGCTTACGCAGCGAGGGCGA
>DATCPW010000076.1:0-9796 GCA_036569865.1 Candidatus Dormiibacterota bacterium | reverse complement strand
AGCTTGCCGTACGCAGGGAAGCTCGCGATGTCGTAATAGACAGTCCCGCCGATTTCGTACGCGTGTCCCTTCGCGATGAGCTTGGTGATGAGCTCGATCATCTGGGGGATGTAGTCGCTTGCGCGCGGGTAGTGAGCCGCGGGTCGGATGTTGATGCTCGCGGCATCCTGCATGAAGGCTTCGGTGTAGAAGGCCGCAATCTCCTCGGGCGACTTCTTCTCCAGGCGCGCGGATACCAGCATCTTGTCCTCGCCTCGGTCGAACGTGTCGTCGGTGAGGTGGCCGACATCGGTGATGTTCATGACCTGCTCGGTTTCGTAGCCCAGGTACTCGAGCGCCCTGCAGAGAAGGTCGGGGAGCATGAACGTCCGCAGGTTGCCGACGTGGACGTAGCGATACACGGTCGGCCCGCAGGAGTACAGGCGCACGATCCCGGCCTTGTCCGTGACGAGCGGTTCCTTCGTCCGAGTGAACGTGTTGTAAAGCCGGACCGGCGCAGGAGCTTGCAACCCGAATCAGAGTGTCCCACTCCGGGATGCTCGACCGAAATGCCAGGGGCAGCGCTGCGCGGCGCCGGAGGCACCCTTCGGGTTCAACCGGCTAGGCGCCCGATCTCTGCGTTGCCGGCTCCGCTACTCGCTTACAGGTCTGTCGACATGCGCGCTACGTTGCTCGCCGGCGCCTTGACCTCGGGCGTCGATCCGGCGACTTTCGGCCGATCCCCCGGAGCGGGACACTAAGCTGCCAGTAATGAAGGCTCATCGACTTGGCGCAGAAGCCAGGGAAGAGGATGTGGTCGGCCGCGTACTGGTCCACGACCTGGGCCCCGACCTGCGCAAGGGGACCGTTCTGACCGCCCAGCACCTGGCGCGGGTACAGCAGGCCGGCGATGTTCACGTGGTCGAGCTCGAGGCGGGTGACGTTCACGAGGATGTTGCAGCGCAGCGGCTGGCCGCCGCGCTGTCCAGCCCCGGCCTCGAGTCGCAGCCGCCGGTGCAGAGCCAGACGCGCCTCACCGCCACTCACCGCGGGCTGGTACGCGTGCGCGGGGACCTGGTTGACGCCATCAACGCGCTGGGGTACATCTCGGTGTTCACCCTGATGGACGGCCAGGCGGTCGCCGAAGGCGAAGAGGTCGCAGGCTGCAAGGTCACACCCGTCGCGGTTCCGGGCAACCTGATCGCCGCTGTCGAACAGATCTGTCGCGAGAAGGGACCCGTCCTGGAGCTGCTGCCCTTCATGCCCCTGCGCACGTTCGTGGTCGCGACCGAACGCCTCAAGCCCAAGGCGCGGGATCTGTTTCGAGCCGCCGTCACCGCGAAGCTCGGGTGGTATGGGGCCGAGGTCATTGGCGTGCGAGAGGTGGCCCGAACCGGCGAAGCGGTGGCCGCGGCCTACGCTGAAGCGACGGCGCTGGGAGCTCAGCTGGTGCTGTTCGCGGGCGCTTCCGCGATCGATCCCCTCGACCCGGCTTACGCCGAGCTCACCAACGCGGGCGGACAGCTGCTCCAGCTGGGCGCGCCGATGCACCCCGGCAGCATGCTGTGGCTGGGGAGGCTCGACAACGCGGCTGTCGTCGGGGTCGCCTCCTGCGCCGGTTTTGGGCGATCGAGCTCCCTCGACCTGCTGCTCCCATTCGTCTTCGCGTACGGCCGCGCGGACGCGGGTGACCTGCTGCGGCTCGGCCATGGAGGCCTCATCGAATCAGGCGCCGGTCGTAGGTTCCCTCCTTACTCCTGAAGGATTTTGGGCATGGTCAGGTCGGGCCATGTCCGCCCGCCGATGGCGCTCAGATGGCCGTCCACAGCGTCCACCAGAGGCTTCAGTTGCACGCCTCTGTGGGATGGCAGGTAGGGCCGGAGGTAGTCGGCGCCGCTCGTCCATTTGTTGACGGCGCCGCGCCTGTTTCGACGCGTGTAATGAAGGCAGCCCGCAGCGATCTGGATCAGTCCCTTGTAGAAACCTGAGTCCGGACCCCTGCGGTCTGGCATCCAATCGCCCTCCCAGGCCTCGTGCGCTTCCCAGTAGCGGCCCTGGTTGAAGCGCTCGATCCCCTCCTGAAGGCCTGTCGTCATTTGTTCATGGTCCATTGACGACCCCGCGATAATCGGTCAGTGACCCGCACTCCGCTCGAGTACTCCCGAGTCAACCTTTCAAGCGACCCCATCTATCGATACCTTCGCATCACGAAGGGCGGGCCAGGCGGAGTGCCTGGGGGCGCGGCCGAGCAGGATCTCCTGGACGGAGCTTGGCTCCAGCGCCTTCGCCGCATTCACCAGCTGCAGAGCGCCTGGTGGGTGTTCGCGACCGCCGAGCACTCGCGCTTCCAGCATGCCCTTGGCGCCATGCACCTGGCGGGCGAATGGGCCCACCACCTCTACCCGACGCTTAGCGCGAGCTGCAAGGACACGCCCTCGCAGGGATTGGTGGAGGAGACCATGCGCATCGCAGGGCTGCTCCATGACGTGGGACATGGGCCGTTCGGCCACTTCTTCGACGAAAACTACCTCGACACGTGGGGGATCGATCACGAGGTTATCGGGCGATCCCTCGTCACCGGCCCCCTCGCTCCCATCGTCAGCGCCTTGGGCGCCTCGCCAGGTGCCGACTTCGAGCCCGGGGAGCGGATCGACCCCAACTGGGTGGCATATCTCATCTCCTCCGCCGAGCTGGAGGGGTTCCAAGCGCCCCAGTGGCTGGCCGCCTTGAAGCCGGCGATGGTCGGCGCGTACTCGGCCGACAACATGGACTACGTCCCTCGCGATTCCTATATATGTGGGGTCGCCGCCGGCCCCGTCGACGTGCAGCGGATCGTCCATTACTCCTTTATCTCCGAGCGTGGCCTGACGCTCCACGCCCATGGGGCCGAAGCGCTGTACATGTTCCTGAATGCCCGACTCTACCTCTACAGCCAGGTTTATTTCCACCGGACCGTGCGGCGGATAGACCTGCAGCTACGCGAGGTCTTCCGCCCAACCCTGGAGCTGGTCCTGGGAGGCAACCCGCTGGACAGGATGGATCGCTATCAGGGGCTGACCGAATGGTCGCTGCTGTCGGAGGTGGATCGTTGGGCTGCCGGCGACGTGGACGCCGAGAGGCGCGAGCTGGGGCAGGCATGGGCGGATGTCGTCGCCCGCAAGCTCAAGTGGAAGCTCATCTATCAGGGCCTGACCGACGCGCGAGAGATCCCGAGCGGAGCCCTGAGCGTGACGCGTGAGGAGTTCGCGGCTCACATCCGCGAGAGGTTGCCGCAGCGCCTGCGCGGCATCGAGTTCGAGGTCGACGTCGCCGCCCAGGAGTCGCGCGCCTTCAACCCGATGACCGAGACAGCCGACATCCTTATATATGAGCCGCTGGAGGACCGCTACCAGCAGAGCCGCGTCCTCGAGCTCTTTCGGCGCCTGCCGGTCCGAATGGCGCTCTTCCGCATCTTCGCCCGCGATGACTCGCATGGTCCTGAGCTGATCAAAGCGGCGAATCACGTGTTGGCTAGCGCCTAGAAGTCGTCGTCCCCGTAGCCGCCGCCCGAGTCGTCTGCTCCGTCGTCGTCGCCGTCGTCGCCGCCATAGTCATCTCCACCGCCACCGAAGTCGTCACCGCCATCGTCGCCTGACGAGACCGTGGCGAAGGTCGAGACCAGCCGGCGAAGTGCGGGCTTGCCGCAGTGAGGGCAAATCGGGTCGGGCGATGAAAAGCTCGGAAGGAGGGCCGAGGATTTCCTGCCGCACTCGTCACACCGGTACTCGTAGATCGGCACTAGAAGAGTATGCCCAGAGATCCCCGCCGGATCTCGCCGGGGCCTCTGTGCATTCTCTTTACGATTATCAGCCGTGATTGACATCGAACGGATCCGGGCAGCGGCCGCGCGCGCGCGCCTGCACGTCCTTCGGACGCCATTGGTCCCGGTCGAGGGCGCCGTGCTCAAGCTCGAATGCCTGCAGCCGACGGGAAGCTTCAAGGTGCGCGGCTTCTTCGCCGCTGCCCTGAACCTGCCCCCGGATCGACTGCGCCGCGGACTGATCACAGTCAGCGCCGGCAACGCCGCCCAGGCATGCGCCTACACTGCCAAGAAATTGGGCGTCCGCTGTCGCGTCGTCATGTACGAGACGGCGCCGGCCACCAAGATCGATGGCGTGAAGCGGTGGGGCGCAGTCCCGATCCTCATGCCCCGCGACGCGATGCTCGAATGGCTGGCGACGGAGGGCTGGCGGTCTGAACCTGAATCCTTCATCCATCCATTCGCTGACACCGAGGTGATGGCGGGCCACGGCGGTCTTGGGCTGGAGCTTCTGGAAGATCTGCCGGATCTCGCCCGCGTGGTCGTGCCCGTGGGAGGCGGCGGCCTGATCGGCGGCGTCGCGTCAGCGCTGAAAGGCGCACGGCCGGATATCGAGGTGATCGGCGTGCAGTCCGACGGCTATCCGCTGTGGACCCGCTGCCTCGAGGCGGGCGGTCCGGTCACGATCAAGCCCGACACGATCGCGGACGGGACCACTGCGCCATTCGACGCCCGCATGTTCGAGCTGTTGAAGGAATGCGTCGATCGCTGGCTGACAGTCCCCGAGCCGCGGCTGCGGACTGCGATACCCGAGCTGGCATCCGCGGCCAAGGTGGTGGCCGAGGGCGCCGGCGCTCTTGCCTATGCGGCGCTGGAGCAGCTCGAGCCGGGGCCGCTGACTGTGGCCGTGGTGAGCGGCGGCAACATCGACCCGAAGCTGCTGGCGTCGCTGCTCAGCTAGGCGGCACCCGCGTCATCGCCCACGGGCCGCGTCGGAACGCCGCCACCGCCATCCAGATAAAGAGAGCGATCGCAGGAATCGCGAACGCGACCGAGGCGGCGGTGATTGCAACAGGCAGCTTTATCGGGCTCAAGGCCGATGTGCTGAAGGCGCTGATCAATGTGAACGGAAACGAGACGGTCTGCAGCCCGAGCAAAACGAGCACCGCATAGAAGACCCACGTCCATCGCCTCAAGGCTCCGATGATTGCGATGGCCGAGATCGCAACGCCGATCGCCGCGCCGATGCCGAGGGCCACAGTGATCACGCTGTTGATCGTCGCCATGACGTCGGCCGGTGGCGGCGGCACATCCGGGTTCAGGGCCGCGTTCTGCTGAACCACCTGGTTGACGTAATCGGAGATCGCGCCCGCCATCAGGAAGGGCCCGGCGACCGACCAGATCGCGTACGCGACGTACCACGCGACCACCGAGTACTGCAGAGGTTTGGTCCACCCGGTGGGCACGCGCGCACCGGACTGCGGCTGTGAATAGAACCCCGGTGTGCCCGTCGCGCCCACCGGCACCCAGGCGACCCCGTTCCAGCGCGACCGGCCGTCGTTGGACAGGGTGCTCACCCATTGCAGCCCATCCCAGTAGTAGAGGCCGTCTTCGGACAGCTTCAGGTCAGGCAGACAGCACCTCGTGGCAGATCTCGAGTGCGGACTGGACGTCCGCTGCCGTGATGCCGTTGTGGGTGACGAAACGAACGCGCGTTGGGTCCAGCGCCTCACCCAGAAGGCCTCGGCGCCGGCACTCTTCCTGGAACTGTGCGCCGGTCAATCCTTTTGTGCGACCGCGCGGGCTCGTGACGTCGAAATAGACGAGGTTGGTCTGGACGCGACTGAGGTCGCAGCTGATCCCTGGCATCTCAGCGAGGCCTTCCGCCAGCGTTCGCGCGTTGGCGTGGTCTTCAGCCAAGCGGTCCACCATCGTGTCGAGGGCGACCAAACCTGCAGCCGCAAGCACGCCTGTCTGACGCATGCCCCCGCCGAGACGCTTGCGCCACCGTCTCGCCTGGTCCACCGATTCTCGCGTACCGCAGAAGAGGCTGCCGGCAGGGCAGGCGAGGCCCTTCGAGATGCAGAACGTGATCGTGTCCGCGGGCGCAGCGATGTCCGCGACGTCAATGCCAAGGGCAACTGCCGCGTTGAAGATGCGAGCTCCATCGAGATGCACGCGAATGCCGTGGGCGCGTGCAGCGTCGGCGGCTGCCTGAAGTGCGTCAAGCGGCCAGACGATGCCGCCGTGCCGGTTGTGGGTGTTCTCCAGGAACAGCGCTGCCGTAAGCGCGAAGTGGTAGTCGTCGCGCGGCCGCACCGCTGCGTCGATCTGCTCTGGGGACATCACGCCGGCTGGGGTCGCGACCTGCTGGATCTGCACGCCGGCGACCGCCGCCGCGCCGGCCCCTTCATATAGAAAGACGTGAGACTCGGAGTCAGCGATGATCTCCTCGCCCTGCCGCGCATTTACGCCAATGCCGATCAGATTGCCCATCGTTCCACTGGGTAAAAAGACCGCCGCCTCTTTTCCCATACGCGCCGCGGCGACCTCCTCCAGCCGGTTCACAGTGGGGTCATCGCCCATCACGTCGTCGCCAAGCGGGGCGGTGGCCATCGCGCGTCGCATCTCGACCGTCGGCTGAGTCACGGTGTCGGATCGAAGGTCGATAACGCCCACGGGAATTACTCTAACCGTCGAGTGAACGCCGACCTGATCCTTGCCCGCGGCCGCATTCGCACCCTCGGCGGTGCGGGCCTCCAGGTCTTCAGCCATCTCGCGATCACCAGGGGCAAGGTGGCCGCAGTGGGCGGAACCGAGCTGATGCGTCTGAAGAGTCCGAAGACGCGCGTCATTGACATGGGCGGCGGTGCCGTGCTGCCCGGCTTCAACGACGCGCACGCGCACGTCGTCTATTACGGCCTTACGCGCTTCGGCGCGGACCTGGGCGGCGCTCGCAGTGTTGACGAAATAGTGAAGCGCCTCCGGGAGCATGGGCGCCGCCTGAAGAAGGGCGAGTGGCAGCAGGGCATGGGTTACCGGGTCGACGAGCTGGCGGAGCTCCGGCCGCCGCATCGGACCGAGCTGGACCAGGCCACTCGTGAGCGCCCCTGTTACATCGACGAGCGCGGCGGCCATTCCCGCGTGGCGAACACTGCGGCACTGGAAGCGGCCGGACTCATGGGACCGGGCGAGGATCCGCCAGGAGGTCGCATCGGCCGCGACCGGAACGGGCTGCCGAACGGGCTCCTGCTCGAGGCCGCGATGCGGCTCGTCGCCGATGTGCAGACGCCGCCCACGATCGAGCTCCGTGAGGACGGCATCCTGCTGGCGCAGCAGCTGCTCCTCTCGCGCGGAGTGACGTCGGTGGGCGCCGCGGTCAACCGCGGATTCGCCGACGACCTTCGGGCGTATCAGCGCCTCGCGGACGATGGACGCCTGAAGATGCGCGTCAACGAGTTCCTGTCGTGGGAGCTGTTGGAAGCGGCCTCGGACCTTGGCGTTCTTCGAGGTTTTGGCAGTCCAATGCTGCGCGCCGGACCGATCAAGGTTTTCGTGGATGGCGGCGCCGAGCGAGTCGCCATGCGGTCGGGAGGTGGCATGTGGCGAACGACCCCTGAGGAGTTGCGCGTGCTGGTCGGCCGCGCGAGTCGGGCAGGCCTGCAGGTGGCCGCCCACGCGATTGGCGATGGCGCGATCGAGGCGATGTGCGACGCGGTGGAAGCGGCCGGCGCCACAGGTCTCCGCCATCGCGTGGAGCACTGCACGATCTGTCCGGCGGACCTTCAGTCCCGGCTGGCCAAGCTGCGCATGGTCGCGGTGATGCAGCCGATGGCGGCGCGTTTCGGTCGCGTTGCCTCGGCGCTTCTCTTCCCGGCGCGAGATCGCAAGGACCTGGCGGCCCATGGCCCACTGATGAAAGCGGGCGTCTCCGTCGCTTTCAGCTCGGACCTTCCGGTGAGCACCGACCCGAATCCCTGGCCCGGCATCCGTGCCGCCATCGAGGACCAGGTGAACGGGATCGGCATGCTCGCGGCTCTGCGCGCGTACACGATGGGAGGTGCATATGCCAGCTTCGAAGAAGAGTCCAAAGGGACGCTCGAACCTGGCATGGTCGCCGACCTACAGATCTACGATGGCGACCCCCTCAACGAACCTACGGCATCGTGGGATCAACTCCGCCCGAGAGCCGTGCTCGTGGGCGGAGTCCGCGTATCCGGCCGCTTCTAGCCGAAAGACTCGCCCATATCTGGGCGCTCAGGATTCGGGTCCGGCTTCGGCGGGGGCACGGTGTTCGGTCGCGTTGTCATCCGAACTCGTTTCGTCGATGCGCGCTTCGGTGCAGCCTTCTGCGTCGTGGACTTAGCCGCTGCAGGCCTGCGTGCAGGGGCCTTGCGGGTTGCGGGCTTGCGAGTTGCAGGCTTGCGTGATGCCGCCCGGGGTCCGGCGGTCCGCGCGGCTGCGGCCGCAGCCGCCATGTTGCGTACCTGCCGGCTCAGCTCGTCCAGCCGCCTCATCGCCTTCTCGAGGTCCGCTTGCCTCGCGGTGCGGTCGAGGCTTTTCTCCACCTGCTTGATGGCGGTGTGGATGGTCTTCTGGCCGTCTTTGACTGTCTTTTCGATCTGCTTGCGGACGTCGGGAGGCAGGCGCCGCTGCGCTTGATGCAGCGCAGACCTGCCGGCCTTGACCGCGCGGTTGAGGAACTTTGACTGCGTCGATGCGCGTTTCCTGGCGGCCATTTGAACCAACCTCCTTGAATCCCGAGAGAGCCCATAACGCAGCGCATTAGAATTGGCGCGAACTAGTGGCTGCCCCCGAGCGACACATTATCAAGAAGTACGCGAATCGCAAGCTCTATGACACGCGAACGAGCACCTATATCACGCTCGAGGGCATTGCGGGACTTGTGCGCGATGGACATGAGATCAAGGTGGTGGACCGGGAGACCGGCCAGGACCTGACTCAGGTCACGCTGTCGCAGATAGTCCTGTCCGAAGAAAAGCGCGGCCCATCGCGCATGGTCGACGGGGGAGTGCTTCAGGAGCGAGGCCAGGCGCTGCTGGATTACGTCCGCAAGACGCTGAACGTCCCCTCCGACCTGGTCAACCAGATGGAGCGGCGCAGGGGCGATCTCGAGGGCGTCATCGATGAAGCAATCGAGCAGGCGCTGCACCGCCTACGCATCCCGAGTCACACAGACATCGACAAAATCAACAAACGACTCGACCGGCTCTCGGCCCAGCTCAAGAGCGTTGGGCTTCCGGCACCAGAAAAAGCAAAAAGACCGAAGCGTGGCCGGTAGGCCGGGTTTACCCCGGCCGTCACCTCGCATCCACTTCCAAACGACTACGGCGTGGCCGGGAGTAACCCCAGGTGAGAGCCCACGAGAGAGGACATCAGTCCTCTTTCGTGCTTCTAACCCCAGGTGAGAGCCCACGAGAGAGGACTTCAGTCCTCTTTCGTGCTTTAAGGCGTCACTCCGTACACGAAAGGGCGCTCGCTGACGACAGCTCGGATGACCACGTCCGCCTCGACCCGGTAGGTCGCCTGGCGCACGCGGCGATCCCCACGCAGCGCCTGTGTCATCAGGTCGGCCGCCTGCGCCAGGCGATTGGCGTCGCCGATCACCGATATGGTCCATGGAGCAGGCACCACGACACCGCCGACGGTGACGCCACCCTGCGTCTGCTCGATCGGAACACCAACCACGACTCGCCTGTCGTTGACGGCGATCGCTTCCGCGCCCCCGATTCCCAGGTTGTTGAGGGCGTCCTGTAGGTCGAGGGCTCCGAGGCCCGTCGCATCCACGACAAGGACGACGCCTGGGCCGTGAACGGGGACAAGGCCCTCAGCCGCTCGCAGCCGGTTCGCCTCGTCGGTGAGCACCTGGTCCGCCGCGTTGTCGCCGCCCGATTGCAGCGTGGCCTCTTGCTGAGTCAGGTCGGCGGTTTCAGCTTGCAGGGAATCGTTGGCGCGGTGGAGGTTGTCGATAAGAAATGCCAGCGAGGCGGTGTCGGT
>DATCPW010000075.1:0-2427 GCA_036569865.1 Candidatus Dormiibacterota bacterium | reverse complement strand
TTCGAAATCGCCATACGTTCCCTCGTGGCGTGCAGGTTGGGGGCATTCAGTAAGGCCCAACCTGGTCGCCGCATATGCGCGCTGGGAACCTGCCGGGAGGAGGGTGGGCCCCGCAACGGGGCTAGCCGCCGTTCCGATTGGTTCTGGTAAGCAGCGCACGTCTGAGCGGTTCACTTCCACCGGCAGCACCTTGACCCCATGGCGCTTCAGGTCCTCGACCAGCACGCTCGGGTGGTAGAAGCCCATCGGCTGGTTGTTGAGCAGCCCGCACCCGAACTCGACAGGGTGATTGAGCTTGAGCCACGCCGTCTCGTACGCCGTGCGAGCAAAAGCGGCAGCGTGCGACCGGCAGAAGCCATAAACCGCGAAACCCTGCACCGCCGCGAACAGCTGGTCCGCGACCTCGCGGGCAACCCCGTTGGCAAGGCACCCCTCGATGAAGACTCCCTCGAGCGATGACATCTCGACATGGTTGAGGTGACGCGTCATCGCCCTCCGGAAGCCATCCGCCCCGCTTGGCGTCATGCCCCCGACTGTCATCGCGATCTCGATGATCTGCTCCTGGTAGAGGATCACCCCAAGCGTGTCCTTGAGGACCCGTTCCAACAGGGGATGGGGATAGGTGACCGGCTCCCGGCCCTGCTTGCGGTTGATATAGGGATGAACCGCATTCCCCTGGATCGGCCCTGGCCGGATGATGGCGACCTCGACCACCAGGTCGTTGAAGCTGTTGGGCCGAGTGCGGGGAAGGGTCTGCATCTGCGCGCGCGACTCGATCTGGAACACGCCGATGGTGTCGGCGGCGCTGCACATCTCGAACACCTTCGGGTCGTTGAGCGCCAGCTGGTCGAGGTCCGGCCGCACACCCTCGCGGTCCTTGATCAGCTCGAGCGCCTCGGCGATGACGGAGAGCGTGCGCAGCCCGAGCATGTCCATCTTGATCAAGCCCAGGTCCTCGACGTCGTCCTTGTTGAACTGGATGACCCGCCGGCCCTCCATCGTCGCGGGCTCGACCGGCACGATATCGACGAGCGGCTCTCCTGTGACCAGCATGCCCCCGTTGTGGATCGAAAGGTGACGAGGAAAATCGATCACCTCACGGCACAGCTCGAGGAACTGGTGCCAGCTCTTCGGCCGCAGCTCAGGCGGGGGCACAGCCCCCGTCATCGCATCCTCGACGTCCTCGGTGAACCACCGATCCACGCCTTTCGCGAGCCGATCGAGCAGCTCGTTTGAGAAGCCCAGCGCCTTGCCCACCTGACGGATCGCCATCCGGGGCTGAAACGTGACGACGTTGCACACCATCCCGGTCCGCTCCCACCCGTACTTCTCGTAGATGTACTGAATCACCTGCTCGCGGTGCTCAGTAGAGAAATCGATATCGATGTCCGGCATGCTCGTCATCTCTTCGTGCAGGAAGCGCTCGAAGAGGAGGTTGTGCTCGATGGGATCGACGCGGGTGATGCCGAGCACATAGGCGACGATCGAGTCGGCGGCCGAGCCACGGCCCTGGCCCGGCACGCCATGCTCGCGCGCGAAGCGCATGAGGTCCCAGTTGATGAGGAAGAACTCGGCCAGCCCGGTCTTCTCGATCACCTCGAGCTCGCGCTGGAGGCGCTTGGCCGCGTCGGGGGTGATCGGGCGGTAGCGGTCGCGCATGCCCTCGAAGCAGAGCTTGTAGAGGAATGAGAAGGGGGTCTCTCCCGCCGGCACGGGGTAGCCGGGAAAGCGAACCTTGCGAAAGTCGAGATCGACCTCGCATTGCTGGGCGATCTCCCAGGGGGTGGCGAGCGCTTCCGCATGGCCTTTGAAAAGGGGGCGCATCGCATCGCCGCTTTTCAGGTGATGCTCGGCATTGGGGAACAGGTGAGGACGCGCCTCGTCGAGAGTCGCGCGATGGCGGATCGCGACCATCACATCGTGCAGCCGCCGTCGCTCCGGCACGTGATAGTGAACCTGGTTGGTCGCCACGACCGCAGCGCCGCAGCGCTTCGCCATCTCTGCGCGACCTTCCAGCACCCACGGGTCCTCGGGACGGAGGTGGTGATGCAGCTCGCTGAAGACACTTTCTTTGCCCAGCGCCTCCTGCAGCCCGCGTAAGCGATTCTCATCGTCGGTGGCGCTGAGGTAGAAGAGGTCGCCGCGGTGCTCGGCGACGGTCGCGAGGGTGGTGCGCGCCTCGCCCTTGGGCTGATCAGCGTGGGCAAGGCTGAGCAGGCGGCAGAGGTTGGAGTAGCCGCGCAGGTTGCGAGCGAGCATCACCACGTCCAGGCCGTCGACCTCGAGCGTGGCGCCGATGAGCGGCTTCACCCCGACCTTGCGGCACGCCTGGAGAAACCTGACTGCGCCATACACGCCGCCGCGGTCGGTGATCGCCAGCGCGGGCATTCCGAGCTCGGCTGCCTGGAACGCCAGCTCGGCGGGATG
>DATCPW010000074.1:0-7247 GCA_036569865.1 Candidatus Dormiibacterota bacterium | reverse complement strand
AATCATCAGCCGGCCCCGGTTCATCATCTCCTCCAGGCGTGCGACGAAACCGTGCCGGTCGAATCCCTTCGGCGCGCGGGGCGGGCCCTCGCGGCTTACCGTCTTCCATTGGACCGGGCGACCGTATGACGGGGCCGACGCGGAGGGGCGCCAGCCGGCGGCTGCCCGCTGTCTGTCGTACGCCACGCGCTTGATGCTGTTGGTCAGAACGTCGTGCGCCAAGTTGATCAACTTCGCGTGCTCGGGCGCGTCCGGATGGTTGCCGCGGTCAGGGTGCCAGTACTTGAGTTGCCGACGCCAGGCGGCGTGCAACTCCGTCTCCGTTGCGTCAGGCGGGACGCCGAGCACGAAGTAGTAGTCCGCTAAGGGACGGGGGTCGTTAGGCGAGGCCGAACCTCCTTAGTCTCACGAGCAGAAGCGGGCTGAGGAAGCGCAGTCTCGCACGGCGGCCGGGGCTTGTGGCAAGCCGCCCGCCACGGGGATAATGGTTATTCAGACAGTCGTTTTTCGCAGTGCTTTGCGGGTAGCAACTGCAGCGCTCGGCCCGCTAGTCGGGCGCCTTTGTCGAATCCTCGGAATCAGTCGCCGCGCGGTGACGCACTCTGCCAACCCGGAGGAGCGTCCGAATGCGACGGTCGACGAACTGTTTGCGTCTTGCGCGGCGGCTGTATCTGCTCATGGCCGAGCAACTCAGACTGGAGAAACTAAGGAAGTACCGGCGGCTGAGTAGCTAACGGAGCTTCTACCACTCAAGAGGGACGCCAAGAAAGTCTGCCAGCCTTTGCAATCCATCTCTGCCCCAGAAGTACCCCGACGTGCTGGTCACCGTTGATCCGTCAGATCGAAGAAACAGAGTGATTCGGGTCATCGGAGAGTGGGTGGCTCGGATAAGTGCGACCTCGCGACGGTTGAAGCTGTTTCGGCGCGCGGCAAAAGCGGTCAGCGGCGGCCCAAACGTAATGGTCGAATCGTCGACCCGAATGTAAGCCTTTCGACTCCAGATGGCTACGAAAATCAGGACCGCAGCGAGGAGGACAAGCATGAAAACGGCGAAAGCGCCAGTGAGCCACGGGTCGCCGAGCCCTTGATAGACCAGTATGTCGTAGCCATTCCCGAGGAAAGCAACGGCAACCGCAACAGAAATGATCGGCACAACCCAAACATTGAAGCGACTCGGCCCAAGGGTCATGGACCCGCCTAGAGTCGGGGGTGGCGGCGGCGGCAGCGCTGTCGCCAGGGGAAGTGATCGATTTCTGCGTTGCGTGGCCAATGCGATGCTGACCGGAATGCCAGAAGCGAAGGCAGATGCCAGGGCTGCAACGATTGCCCAGCCAACGCCGGCCTTGCTTGCGGTGGCCACAAACACTCCGACAGCAAGAAGAACCATGCCGCTAATCGCAACTTGCATACGGGCACGCTCCGAGCGCGTTTGAGGGCGGGCGAGCTTCGCGGATCTCGGCGGGGGCGGGTCCGCTGCGCGCGTCATGTCGAGTTCCGGAGCGTTGGCGAGGGTCGTAGCTTGTTCTGTGCCATGGCTCGATTGCACTGTGAGGCTCGGGCAAGGCCATTACCCGATTGCAATACGCACTCCTAACGCCCAAGCAACTACTCGGTCAAGCATCCAGGTAGTTAGACGCAAAGCAGGTACACCAGAGACACGTCCTGACGCTGTGATGCACAGCCGACCATCGTGACTTTCGGGAAAGCTGAACCGTAGCGCACGCTGCGGTTTAGTCTGATCGTCGTGGATCGCTCCTTTGTGGCGGCGAACGGGAGCGAGCTCGCGCGGATGCGGGCGCTGGTTTCGCGTTTGAGCGACCGGCAGCTCGGCGCGATGGTCAACGAGTACTGGAGCGCGGCCGGAGTGCTGGGCCACATCGCGTTCTGGGACGGCCGCGCCCTCTACCTCGCCGGCAAGCTCCAGCGCCGCGAGCCGTTCACGGCGTTCGAGAACGAGCCCGAGGACGTGGACTGGATCAACGACTCCTCGCGTCCTCTGATCCACGCGATTGCTCCACGCGCTCTGGCCGAGCTGGCGGTGAGCATTGCGGAAGAGACCGACGAGCTCGTGGCCTCGCTGCCGGATGAACTTCTCGCGGGCCTGGATGAGACCAGCCCGCTCAACCCTGTGCGCGCCTACCACCGGGGCGAGCATTTGGACGAGATCGAGGCGGCTATTCGACCACGGACTTGATCCGGATCGTCTCCTCGCGCGGGCGCGCAAGCGCATCCAGCACGTCGATTGCCCAGCCGTCGTGCGCCATCTTTGCGCGGGGCGGAAGCGACGACTGCCCCACGGCCCGACCTATTCGCCAGTCGATGATTGGCGCGGTGAACCGTCTCACTGAGGTCAAGGTAATGGCACCAATCGCCCGCTTGTGGCGTTGTACCAGGCGTTGGATGACGAACAGCGACTGATCACACTGGCGCGCGAAGGCGACAACGGAGCGTTCCAGAGCTTGCTGGGCCCCTGCGTCGAACCAGCCTGCAAGCTGGCATTTGTGATGTTAGGCGATTGGCAGGAGGCGGAGGACGCTGTTCAGGAAGCCGCGCTCAAATCATGGCGGGCCACGAAGAAGTTGCGCGAAGCAACCCCTCGGTTCCGACCCTGGTTCCTCACAGTCGTCGCCAACGAGTGCCGTTCGCGACGGCGTGGTCGGTGGTTCAGAACGTTGCGCGTGGCAGAACCAAAAATCTCGGCGCAGGTGGACGTGGCCGACGTGGCCGTTGGATGGGCCGACCTCGAGCGGGCGGTGGCAGCTCTCGACAGTTCCGCTCGGCTGCTGCTGTTTCTCCATTTCTATCTCGACCTGTCGCATGAGGAGGCTGGCCGTGTCCTTGGCCTATCGGGCGCGGCGGCGAAGACACGGCTGTACCGAACCCTGAGGGCACTGCGCCCGGAATTGGAGTTGGAGACCGCGTTATGAATCGACCACTAGGTGACGACCTGCGACAGCTTTTCGAACGCGAGATTGGCGCTCCGCCGCCAGGAGCACGCGAGCGTGTCCTCGCCAGTGTCAGCCAGGCAGCACGGAGACCAGCCAGACGCTGGCAGGCCGCGGCAGGTTTAGTCGCCATCCTCCTGGCGGCTGCCATCGTGGCGACCCTGCTCGTCGCGCGCGAGAACCAGCCGACCATTCCGGGGAACAAGCCGACCGGCGTGATCCCATGGCTGCCGCTGCCGGCGCAGCTCCAGACGCCTGTGGTTCCATCACCTACCCCGAGTCCGCTCCCAGCCGGGACCAAGCCATGCACGTCGGGCCAGCTTCAAATCGATGTCTTGGGAAGCAATGGTGCTGGCGGCCACGTGTTCAGAAGCTTCGGTTTCTCGGGCCGGGGCACGACCGACTGCTTTCTGCAGGGCACTCCCTCGGTGGCGCTTTTCGATCGCTCCGGACATCTGTTGCCCTTTAAGCCGCGAGCCCCTTTCTTAGGGTCGCTTTCGACCGGGCCGGTCCTGGTTCAGCCCGGACCTTTGCCAGATCCACACGCCAACTTGAAAAACGGTCAGGCAGCCCTGACCATCGACTGGGTCACGCAGCCAGAAGCGTGTGGTGGCAGCACGAGTGTCCAGATTGCAACGGTCAAGATCACCCTCAACGGCGTCGGCGCAGCTCTCTCTGCCACCCTCCCGGATGACCCAGGGGCTTATCTGTGTGCGGGACTTGGCGTCGGCGCCTTCGAAGGCCCGCCATCACCTGTCGAGGAGCCACCGGTTCTGCCGCTGCCAGCGATAGCGCTAAGAGTCCCATCGACTGTGCGAGCGGGTGGGGTCCTCGTTTATCAGGTGACGCTGACCAACGGCACACTGCAACCCATGGATCTGGTCGCGAACTGTCCCAACTATGGTGAAGAGCTGTTTCCAAATGATCCCAATAGCGGCCCGCCACGCGCGATCAAGCCCCTATTCCAACTCAACTGCACACCTGCCGGCACCATCCAGCCTAAGGCGAGCCTGACGTTCGAAATGCGACTCAACGTCCAACAGGATGAAGCCCCAGGCTTGTACAGGCTTTTCTTCACTCTCGGTTACTGGAACTCGATGACGGCCCCAACGAGTGCTCAAGTAACAATCAGCAAGTGAGGCCGCAGGCAACGGGTTATTGGTCAGAAGACGACTTTCCACGACGCCTGTTCGCGCTACGGAAACAGTGGCGAGCGGCGAAGGACTCGAAGCACTAACACCGGCAGTATTTCGGCGAGCTGGCGACGCAGGGTGTCGCGGCGAAGCTGAACCTTGGGATTAAGAGGAGATTGACCATCCTGGTCTGGAGGCGCCTGGACGCGTCAGGGCGTGCCTCACGTACTCGGCGGTCTGACGCGCTAGTGTCACGGAGCGTCCTGACGTGTCACAGACTGCCACGGGTAAGCTGTCAAACGACGTCCGTACTCATCTAGCGGCGTCAGCCAGCGCGGCTTCGGCATCGCGCACGAGGTCCCGAACGATTTCGGCCGCCGGTTTGATGTCGTTCACGACCGTGCAGGATTCACCCACCAACATTGGCACGCGCTCGAGGTCGCCCTCGAAGTCCGGGGGAATGGCTCCTACTGCGTACCGCGGCCACTCCTGCCACTCACCCGAAGAGCGGCGTCGTCGCCCGATGGTAGTCCCCTCGCCGGGCCGTTTTCCTGACGGCGGCCGTCCCGCCGCATCCCATTCCTCGAAGGTCTTGTTGCGGAGCGTCCGGTGCGGCGCTCCTGGCCACCATGCGTCGTACAGCTCGCTATAGACGGTGTCCTTCGCGGTGCTCTCGACGATGCGCTGCTTGTGGGCGGGGTGGAACGAGGCCTCATCGCTAGCGACGAAGCGCGTCCCGAGCGAGACGCCCTGCGCCCCAAGCCTTAGCGCGCGTGCGACTCCAGCTCCGTCGCCGATCCCCCCAGAGGCAAGCACTGGCACAGGCTTGATTGCCTCGACCGTTGCCGGCAGGAGCTTCCATATCGACGCCGTCCCTCTGACGTGCCCGGCCGCCTCGATGCCTTGCACTATCACCGCGTCGACTCCGGCGTCAGCCGCAGCCCTTGCTTCCTCGACCGAGCCGACCTGGATGAAGACCTTGACCCCATTGCTATGCGCAAGCTGAATGAATGGCGCCGGATCCCCCCAGAACAGCACGACAGCCGCCACACGCTGAGCGACCACGGCAGCGACCTCGTCTCGAAAGAATGCCCGGCCCTCCTCTTCCTCGTCTTGAATGATGAAGTTGACGCCGAAGGGCAGGTCGGTAAGCCGTCGTACGCTCGTGATCCGTCGCTGCATCTCATCGCGAGGGATCTCCGAGCCGAGCACTCCGAAACCGCCGGCGTTTGAAACGGCAGCGACCAGCTCGGGCACTGCACCTGACCCGAAACCCACCGAGAAGATGGGGTACTGGATGCCCAGCTCCTGACAGAGCGGCGTGCGCAGATCCCATCCCATGAGCGCATTGTCGCGCAGCGCCTCCGAAGGGAGCGTGCAGTATTCACTCAACATGATGGTGCTCGCTCAGGGAGTCGAACCCTGAACCTTGGGATTAGAAGAGATTGACCTTCCTTGCCAGGAAGCGTCAGGACGTGTCAGGGCGTGCCACGCGTGTTCGGCGGTCTAACGCGTTTGTGCCACAGAGCGTCCTGGCGTGTCGCAGACTGCCCTGAGTAAGCTGTCAAATAAGCTGTCACTCGTTCAGGAATGGCGACCGCCCCACCCGAGTGATTGACTGGTTCCCTCAGCGGGCCACCGGTGTCGCTAATCCGAAGCGCTCCCTCAATCGCTCGACCCCCATCTCTCTGCCCTTCCTCTCGGCGATGATCTCGCGCCCCGCGATCTCGGGCTCCCCGGGAAACTGACCCGCCCCGCCGTTGGGTCCGATGGGCACGGCAATGCCAACGCCCCAAGACTTGTAACGGCCGAGGTCGGATCGCCCCTGAGCCAAGGCGTTGATGTTGTCCGCAACGAGGGCGGCCTGGCGCCCGGCGAAGGCGGCCATCTTGCTGTCGGCGGTGGAGACGTCGCCGATGGCGAAGACGGTCGTCTGCCCCACAACCTGGAGGGTGGGGCCAACCTCGATGAACCCGTCGGCGCGGCGTGCGGGGAGAAGTGCGGCTCCGAGGTAGTAACTGTTGGGCACGACGCCGTAGCAGCGGAACCAGATGTCGGCAATCACGTCGGTGCCGGCCGCGGTGGTGACGGTAAAGGTTCCCAGCTCTCCGGGCTGCGTCGGCGGTGCCTCACGCAACGGGCTGCCCAGGATCAGCACGACGCGGGCCTCGATGAGCTGGCGTCGGAGTTCGGCTTTGAGCTCGGGCTTATACGGGCCCCCGAGAATCTCGTCGGCGACGTCGAGCAGGACGATCGCGATGCGGCCGCCCTAACCCCCCCAATAGCTCGCCTTCCAAGTAA
Organism: Candidatus Dormiibacterota bacterium; assembly: GCA_036569865.1. Lineage (GTDB taxonomy): Bacteria > Chloroflexota > Dormibacteria > Dormibacterales > Dormibacteraceae > Palsa-872. Next base: position 868 of record DATCPW010000074.1, on the reverse strand, counting down.
TCGCCGCAATGGCCTGCTGGCCGGTGACGTTGGGATGGAAGTAGTCGAGAGTGCTGATGTCCGATGCGGGGAAAGCGTAGTTGTAACCGGCGTAGCCGTCCCAGCGGCAGTGCGTGTACGCCGAGCAGGCCGAGGCGAGCACTTCATTGTCGGCCACCTCTCGGGCGACTACCTGCTGGCGCTGAGCATCGGTGTTGGAAGCCGCGAGCATGGATTGACATATGTTGAACAACTTCCAAACAGTCTGAGCAGCGAGGTTGCCATGCAAGACCGACCAGAGCTGGAAGATGTTCGGCAGGCTCGACAGATAGAGGTGGGCCTGCGGGTCGGCGGCGAAGAAGTCGGCCAGAGCTTTCTGAACCTCCGACTGGAAGGTTGAGGTAGGTGTCATGGTCGAGATCGAGGAGGTGCAGACGTCATTCGCGCCCATCAGAACGGTTGCGTACTGGATGTGCTGCGAGGCCGCGGTTGTCAGCTGGCCGTCGAGCGCCGACATTTGGGCGCCGGTTTTGGCGTCATTGAAGGCGTGGCCGCTGATCTTTGAGTTGCGCGCAAGGATCCGGAGGTACTGGCTGTTCACCGATGCATTGGTTCCAGTCGACCATGAGTAAGCGGTGCAGTCGCTGTAAGGGAACGGACACGAAGTCGCGTCGAACGCTCGCGTGATCGAGTCGCCGACCGCTGCCATCGAATTCGGCAGCCGTAGGGTGGACGCTTGTGCGGGCAGGGCCGCCGAGAGGAGCGAGATCGACACGACCACAACCGACATCGTCAGCCGAAGCCTTGGCGACATAGTCACACCTCTCACCGCAGGATTCCGGATCAGCCGGAAGTCTACACCTCGACCCTAGACCAGACACCCTGCCGA
>DATCPW010000073.1:0-12055 GCA_036569865.1 Candidatus Dormiibacterota bacterium | reverse complement strand
CTCACTCTCGGACGCTTGACCAGGCTCGAGCGCGGAAAGATCGATGCGGAGTACGAGGAGGTCATCAAGACCATCGCGTACCTGGAGAGCATTCTGGCGAGCGATCAAAAGGTGCGTTTGCTCATCAAGGACGACATGGACGACATCGCGAAGAAGTACGGGGACGATCGCCGCACCGAGATCACCGACCAGGAGGCGACGGACCTATCGGCCGAGGACCTCGTCCCGAAAGAAGACGTCGTGGTGACGCTGACCCATCGCGGGTATGTCAAACGTCAGCCGCTACGCGTGTTCCGCGCCCAGAAGCGTGGCGGCGTCGGACTGAAGGGAGCCAAGCCGACCGCGGGAAGCGACGCGCCGAGCGGCACGCGCGAAGAGGATTACGCGCTGCATCTGCTGATCACGCACACACACGCGTCGATGCTCTTCTTCACGCAGAGCGGGCGAGTGTTTCAGCTCCGCGTTCATGAAATACCTGAGCGCGAGCGCCAGGCGAAGGGCGTGTCGGTGAACAACCTCATCGACATTGGCCCAAACGAGCGAATCACCGCGGTCTTCATCAAGCCTGAGACGGAAACCGAGGCGCGCTACATGTTGATGGTCACGAAGAACGGATACATAAAGAAGACAGCGCTCGCCGAGTATGGCAACGTGCGCCGGAACGGCCTGATCGCCATCAACCTGCAGGAAGGCGATGAGCTGGATTGGGTGGCGCCGACGACCGGCTCGGACGAGATTCTCATCGCCACCGCCCTGGGCAAGGCCATTCGCTTCAGCGAGACCGAGGTGCGCGCGATGGGCCGTGATACGCAGGGTGTCATCGGCATCAAGCTCGGCAAGGGCGACTCGGTGGTCGGCATGGCCACAGCGGTGCCGGGAGGTGACCTGCTGGTCATAACCGAGCGCGGCTACGGCAAGAGGACTCCTCTCAGCGAGTATCCGATGCACCACCGTGCCGGGCAGGGAGTCTTCACGCTCAAGATCACCGATCGGGTCGGCAAGCTCGTCGCCATGCGGGTGGTGAGCGATCCCGAGGAGGAGATCCTGGTCATCAGCGCCACCGGCATGGTCCTGCGGACGCAGGTCGGCGCGATCTCTCAGATCGGCCGGCAGACCCAGGGCGTGATCGTCATGAGGATCCCTCCTGACGACCAGGTGGTTGCGATAGCTCCCGTGGCGGGAATCGAAGAGGGCGACTCCAAAGAGTGACGACGCTTGGCTGGGCCGGCGTCGGCCTGCTGGTCGCAGCCGGCGTGGCGATCGTCATCGAGGTAGTCGTGGCTGCGTTGTGGGGGAGGGCTGTCGCCAAACACGCGCTGACGCTCTTGCAGCGGCTGGAGACGGAGCGCGCGCTGGTTGAGGCTGACCTGGAAAAGCTGCGCCTTGCTTTGGAAGAGACCCAGCGATTGTGGCGGCCATATCGCATGGTTCTTCGCTGGCTGCAGCACCCTCTGGTCATCGCTCTGTTGGGTTCCTATCGTCGCCGCTGGCTGCTGCGATGAAGGATACGGCGGACACGGCCGCAGTCCATCAGGCGGTTGAGGATGCCGTCGCCCGCGAGCGAGCGCGCATGGCACGCGAGCTGCACGACAGCGTCGCCACCGACCTGGCGGGGGCCATCTCATTGTTCAAGGCGTACGTCGAAGGGCACCCGGGCTCGGCCAAGAGGGGACCCGCCGACGGTTCGCTGCTCAATGTTCTGGAGATCCTGGAGCGAATGCTGAAGCAGGTGCGCGAAACGCTTGCGGACCTGCGGCCGCGACCAATCGGACCAGAGGGCCTGGTGGGCGACATCCGCCATCAGGCCGGAGAATTTGCGCGCCTCTATTCGATTCGGGTCGAGATCTCGATCAACGGCACTGAGGACATGCTCAGCCCACAGCAGCGCGAGGTCGTCTATCAAGTGGTCCGCGAGGCCCTGACGAACGTGCGCCGTCACTCCGGCTCCGCGATCTGTCGCGTCAGGATGGCCTTCGCCGCGCGCCCCTTCATGATCGAGATCGCTGACGAAGGTCAGGGCATTGGGTCGGGGCGACAGGGCGGTTACGGCCTGGTCGGGATGCGTGAGCGCTCTGCTGGCATCGGGGGCCGGCTCGAGGTCGTCAGCACCGAAGGTCGCGGGACGACCGTCTTCTTGTTCGGGCCGAACTAGCGCCGGCTCGGCGACCAGGTCACAGGCCGAACCTCTGCCGGCGGCCCGGCCTCCCGACCATCGCAAGCTCCATGTCGTCTGTCGTGACGAGTTTGAGCTTGCGGATGACGCCGTCGACAAGCGCACGCGTTCGGTGGTCGTCGAAGCGGATCGCCCGCGCGATTTCCGGCTCGGACAGGCCGTAGCTGAGGAGCTGCGCAACTTCGCTTTCAATCTCATTCAGCCTGGAAAGCGGGCCGCGCAGAGCAGCAACCATCGGAGCCAGCGTGGATCCGAGGCTGCCCGCGTACAGGACGTCCTCCTCCGAATACCAGTGATCGCGCCGGCACCCGATGATGAGCAGGCCGATCGGCCGCTGGCCCTCCTCGCCAACGGGTGCGTAGAGAATCGCGGGCCAGTCGAGCTCCCAGTCGTAGCCGTTCGAGGGATTCGGGTTTTCGATCACCGAGTTGACGACCACCGGCCGCTTCTCGTAGAGCGCCCGGCGTGACAGCGGCATCAGTGGACGGCTCTGCATGAAGCGGCGCGAAACCTCGGACGCCGCGATCGGCTGGAGCCAGCCGCCTCGGAGGTAGCCGAGCACCCAGCGGTCGTGGCAGAAGACTTCGAGGGCCAGTCCCAACCGCCGCCTGGCTTCTTGGAGGTCGGGGAGCTGGCCCATGACTGGGAGGTTAGGCGGGGTTCGCGAGCGAAGCCTCAGCGCAACCTCAGCGTTTCCTCAACAAACGCTGAACCTGCTAGGTTGCCGGCGGGATGGGCGCGGTTTGACCGCAAGACTGCTTGTCGTTGACGACGAACCGCGCACAGCCGAGCTCACGGCCGAGCTGTTGCGGCGGGCGGGGTATGTCGTGGAAGTCGCCGTCAGCGGAACCGAAGCGCTCGCGAGCGTCCGCGCGAGCTCGCCGGACCTGATGCTCCTCGACTACGAGATGCCCGACATGGAGGCGCCTGAGGTTCTCGATCTTTTGCGGTCTGGCGCCGACCGGCTCGACTTTCCGGTGATCATCCTCACCGGAGCGCGACACGCCCCTGGCGACCAGGTGATGGGGATCGAGCGCGGTGCGACCGACTACATCCTCAAAGGCACGGACCGGCAGGTGCTGCTGGCGCGAATCCGCGGAGCTCTCCGCAACAATGCAGCCGCCGGCGGCATCGTGGTTCGGGGGCGTTTGCGCATCAACGTGGCGCAGGGGCAGGCCTGGCTGGGCGAGCGGGCGCTGAAGCTGGAGCGTAGGCCGCTGTTGATGCTGCGGCTGCTCGCTAGCCGTACCGGCGATGCGGTGACTCGCGCAGAGATTCTCGAACACGTATGGGGAACCAGCTATTCGGGATTCGAGCACAGCCTGGAGCAGGCGGCCCACGAGATTCGGAGCGCGTTGGACGAGCCGGGCTGGATTGAGACGGTGCGTGGGATTGGCTACAGGTTCGTCACCAAGGACTGAGCTGGCGGCCACGCTGCACCGGCTGCGGTCGACATTGGCGCGCTTGAAGGCCGAGCTGGAGCTGTCGGAGGCTGACGGCACCACGCCCCCGATAGATAGGTTGCTGGCCGACCTCGACGAGGCATTCGCGCTGCTCGGGAAGGCCGAGGGGAAGAGTCAGGCGGTTGGGAGTGTCCTGGTAGTCGACGACGACGCCAGGCTGGCGGAGATCACCGCACGTGGCCTGCGCCGACTGGGCTTCGATGCGGATTCGAGCAGCCGGCTGCGCGAGCTGCGCGATGGCGAGGTGCTCGTATTCGATCTTGGCCTATTTCCGGGCCTTGACGCAGCAGCAAAGAAATCAGTGCGCGCCGCGAAGCCAATCATCGTCACCGGGGCCACCGACGCCGCGGGGCGGGCGCTGGCAGCAAGCCTCAACGCGAGTGACTACCTGGTGAAGCCGGTGGACCTGGAGGAGCTGGCGGCGGCTGTGAGGCGCCGACTGAAGGAAGAGTCAGATCACCCAACCTGACGGAAATCGACGAGATGCCGCCGTATTTGAGGCGTCATGCAACAAATCGGGTTATCGGTGACAGTGATCAATTAGGTGGTAGGGACACCGCCCATCTCGACCGTTGCCGGGCCCATCCGATACATCCCGGTGACCACCACCCAGGCAACCCCGAACGCGGATGCCTGCGTCTTCGTCAGCGGTCACAAAGGCTGCTAGGAGAGCCGTTGAGCCGGGGCCGCCGCCCCGGCTTTCCCCTCATCGCTGGCCTTAATGCCAGCTATGTGTTGCTCCGTACATCCCGGCTTTGAGACGATCGCGCACATTGACCGTCTTGCCGCAGGTTTGTTAGGGTGACTCTGGTCTTCAGCGTCTGCGGCACGCGAGAAGGAAACTGGGGGGTAGGCGTTGCGCATCACTCGCTACATGACCCATGCCGTGGTGCTCGCGATAGCGGCAGCCATGTCCGGCTACACGGTCGTCGACCGCAATTTTTCTCCGAACTTCCACGCAGGCACAGTCACCGCTGCAGCAGCTGACGGCGGACTTGCGGTCGGCGACGTCTCGCTGGGCCGGGACAACGTCATCATCAAACCGCTTTCAATTCCGACGTCGCCGCTCGTAAGTCACGCTCCAATCGTGCACTTCGTCGCGCAAGGAGACACCCTCGAGAGCATCGCCCGACAGTTCAACCTCTCCTGGAGGGACATCGTCTGGTCAAATCCAGACCTGCGCATGCCGCTCACGGTTGGACGGCCCGTCAAGCTGCCACCGGTGCCAGGTGTCGTGGTCGTCGTCAGGATGGGGGACACGCCGGCGAGCCTCGCTACCGCCTACGGCGTGGATGTCACCACCGTGCTCGGCTTCAATGGAATTCATGGCCCGCAGCTGACGCCCGGCTCGGTGCTTGTGATTCCGGTCGATCCCGCCCAGGGTCCGAACCTGAGCACAGGCGTGCCGGCCGACCCGGTCGACCCGGGCCAGTTCCTGTGCCCGATAGCCGGCGTCAAAATCATCCAGCCGTTCGGGCCGACGTCGTTCGCCATCGAACCGCCGTTCGACGGTTATCCCCATTTCCACACCGGGGTCGATTTGCTGGCCGGTTACGGCACACCGATCGTCGCGGCTGCCGGTGGAAGGGTGACCGCAACCAGTTACGCATTCGACTTTGGGGTCCGGGTTGAGGTCACCGACAGTTTCGGCCTCGTCGAGATCTACGCCCACATGTCACAGGTGGCAGTGGCTGTTGGGCAGGAAGTTCAGCAGGGCGAGAAGGTCGGGTATGTCGGCAGTACAGGTCTTTCAATCGGCGCGCATCTGCACTTTCAACTCGAAGTTGGTGGCATGCCGACCGCTCCAGGTCCGTTGATCGGCTGTTAACGAGCCTCGAGATCAGCCCGCGAACGGTGGAAGCACCACCGTAAATACGGCGCCTCGACGGGTCCCTTCGAACAGCAACTCCCCCTGATCCCCGCGCCATACATCTGCCTATAAGAAGCGTCCGCGGGCACCAAGTCTGTACGAAGGCGCAAACGAGAGCAGTTCCCGCTCAGCGGGAGGGATCTAATCTCTAGCGGTGGCCATGACCGAAGACGGCGTCCGTTACGAAGATGGCCAGCTCCAGCTCCCCGACGGCCGTACCCTGGCTTGGCGGTGGTGGGGCGAACCCGACTGGACCCCGATCCTGCGACTGCAGGGGACGCCCGGATCCAGGCTTTTCCGGCACCCCGACTCATCCATCCAGCGCAGCCTCGGCGTGCGTTACCTGATGGCCGACAGGCCCGGTTTCGGTGGCTCGACCCGCCTACCCGGTCGAGGGGTAGCCGAGATCAGTGAGGACCTGGATGCCCTTCTCGAGTATCACCAGCTCGGTCGTGTGTCGGTGATGGGTACTAGCGGCGGCGGACCTCACGCCCTCGCCATCGCCGCGAGGCATCCGGAACGGATCGCAGCCGTATCCGTGATCGTGGGCGCGGCGCCACTGGTGCCTGGTGAGGTTAGCCGGCTGGGGTGGGCCAACGCCGCAGGCTACGCGGCGGCCGAGCGCGGATGGGATGCCTTACACAAGCTGGACGTCGAGATTCGCGACCGCATCCTCGGTGAGGAAGGCATGGCTGGCTTGGGATCGGACCTGCCAGAGGAGGACCGCGCCATCATGCAGGACCCGGCCTGGCAGCGAATGGGCCACGCCCAAACCGCGGAGGCGCTGCGGCAAGGCGCCGACGGCTGGACGGATGAATCGATGGCCCTGCATCATGACTGGGACTTCGACCTCGAAGCGGTCGAGGCAACGGTCACCTGGTGGCATGGCGACAACGACATGAACGCGCCCCTTTCGGCCGCCCGCCGGGCCGTGGCACGGTTGCGTCGGACGGACCTGCGGGTCTGGCACCACGAAGGTCATTTCGCCTCAGTGACACACGAAGCCGAGATCGTGCGCGAGCTGCTGGGCCGCTCGGCCTAGGCGGGACCACCGGCCAATCGGCGCATCAGCTTGCGGTGCCGAACGGCGGAAGGGTGACCGTGAACACGGCGCCTCGACGATTGCCCTCGTACAAGAGGTCGCCTTGATGCTCACGAACGATGCCGTACGACATGAAGAGGCCAAGCCCGGTGCCACCCTCCTTCGTCGTGAAGTGGGGCTCGAAAAGGTGGTGGCGATGCTCATCCGAGATGCCAGGGCCATCGTCGGCGATGCTGAAGTACGGACGGCCGCTGCGACGGCCGGCGGTCGCGGTGACACGGCCCCGTTCAGGGGCAGCATCGATGGCGTTGTTCATGAGGTTGGTGATCACCTCACGCATGAGGAGAGGATCGGCGCGCACTTTGACTTCGTCAGGGGACTCACGAACGCCGAGCTGAATCTCCTTGCTATGGGCCCGCGGCCGCGCCATGGCCAGCGCGCGCATCACGAGCTCGTTCAGATCTACGGGGTCGGCCGCATAGCTAACCCTCGGAGTAGCGCCCTGCGAGAGGCTGCGCAGCACGGTCACTGCGTCAGTAGCAGCTGCGGTGGCAGTCTCGAGGCTTTCGCGGTCGACAGGATCAAGGCGGTGCGGCTCAATCTCTTTCAAGTAGCCAACGGCGGTGGCAACGTGGTTGCGAAGATTGTGAACAACACCCTCAACAGCACGACTGTGAAAGAGGTGCCGATCGGCATCCGACAACTCGGACTCCAAGACACGGCGCACGCGCCTGCCGGCGATGGTGTCAGTGAGGGCCAGGGCGAGCACGCAAACAATGGTTGCCAGTAGATAACCGGTAGGCGAGCCATCCAAGACATAACTGAGAAGCAAGGCCGCGAATCCAAAGTAGGCGAACGCTGCGTAAAACGATGGCGTGAAATTGTGTCGGATAATACTGACCGCGGACTCGCCGGTGCGAATCTTCAACGCCGCGACGACTAGGGCCAAGTTAGTAACACACAACACGACGACAACCACAACGCGTGCGTCAAATGAAAGTGGACCGTGTAAGCGGAACTGCGCCGCAGTTAGCGAACCTACGCAGGTCGTGCATGCGTTCATAAGGCCATTTCCAAGAGTCGGCCAGAGACCGCGTCTAAACTGCGTTACCCCAGTGATCAGACCAATCACGGTCGCGTCGATTGGGTTGGTCAGAATGGCTGCCGCACCAATCGCGATTGCCCCAAGACTCAGACGGCCACGCTCAATTCGAACGCTGGCAAGATTCATGGCAATCGCGCAGACAGTCAAGAAGGTGACGGTCGCAACAGCATCCGGGTGTAGCTCGTCGTATGGGCCCGCACTAATGTTTGCGCCAAGCGCTACCAAAGCGAGTACGGCTAAATAAGTGTAGGAAGCTACTGTTCGGCGCATTTCCTTCTTGATAAGCTGCGCTGCATTCCAAAGGCTGCGCCGGACCGGAAGGTATACCGCGTTCTAGTCGTAGACGACAGCATGCTGCCCCGTGTTGCCGCGCGGACGATGCTCGGCAATGCAGTTGGCCTGCGGCACTGCGGCGAGGCTTCGTCCGGGGCGGAGGCTCTTGAGACGATGGCGAGCCTTAAGGCTGATCTCGTGTTGATGGACGTACACATGCCTGGGATGGATGGGCCAGCGACTACGAGGGCCCTTCTCGCCGAGTATCCGGAAACGAAGGTCATCGCATGGACTGTATCTGAGTCGAGCGACGATCTCCTAAGGATGATCCAAGCTGGCTGCTCGGGCTACGTGCTTAAGGATTCTGGACCGGGTGAGCTGCAGCGGGCACTATGGGCTGCCGTCCGAAGTGAGAGCCCGGTCCCCCGCAAAATGATTCCAGAGGTTCTGCGGCGGGTAGCCGAAAGATCGCCCTTGTCTCAAGACACTACCGTCGCTCTGACCTCCAGGGAAATGCAGATTCTTCGTGGAATTGCGAAGGGGCTTACCACGAAGCGGTTGGCTTTGGAGCTTGGACTAAAGGCCCCGTCGATTGAAACGCATCTCCACAACATCTTCAGGAAGCTGCATTCCACCAACCGCGGGGAGGCCGTCAGCACCGCGTTGAAGTTGGGGTTAATCACACTCGCTGATCTCTAGGGGGCTAATTGATTTCCATGAGTCACACCTATGGGTCTCCCGGGCCTCCCAGTGGAATTTGTGGATTCCCACGGACCATCCGTTCCCCAATGCTGTGGACACGAAGATGACTTGGGGTAGCACGGGCGAGTAGGGAAGGGAATTCAACAGGAGAGGAGGAGTGACATGGTTCGAATGTTCAGGCGCTTGCTGAGGAATGGACACAAACCGCGAGTAGTGGGAGGCTGGAGCCTCTAGCGGCGCATTCTGCTTAAGGCCTGCTGATCGCAGGCCTTTTTCATAACTGCAGGCGCTTTCGCTATCTTGCAGTCTGAATGCCCGCACTGCCCCCGTTTAGCGCGCTCAGCTGGCCAGCGAAGCTTTATGTAACCGCGGTAATCGGGTGCAGCGTCGTATTGGTCGTAGTGCTTTGGGCTCTGTTCCCGGTCTCCGAGGCCAAATTTGGGACGCTTGTCTACCTGGCCGTCGGAACCCAAATTGCCGCGCTGTTGCCGATCCGCTGGCGTGATGGGGTCCAAACAGTCGCCGACCCTCTTCTGCTCGCGACGGGCTTGTATGCGCCAGGAGCGGGGGTGGGCACCGTGGCGTGGCTGGCACTCTTCGATGGCCGCCTACCCGGCCGCACTCTGCCGTGGTGGGCCTTCATCTTCAATCGCGCAATGCACGCCTTCGTTCATGTAGTCCCCTCCTTAATCGTCATGACAATTGCGCCTGGGGCTTGGTGGAATCTTCCAGTTCGTACGGCCACCTACGTTCTGATTTCAGTGAGTCTCAACTACTTCATGGTGGCACGCGCTGTCTCGTTTGCTCATGGGACGGGTTTTTGGACAACGCTTGCTCAAAACGTCGGCGGCGTTTCGACCCTAACCTCGACGGCGGTGTTGAACTTTTCGGGGGGAATTCTCTTCCTATTGGTATCTCAGTCCAGGATGCCTGTAGGTTATTTAATGGCTCCTGCTCTGTTCGGCTTTCTGCTGGCAGTGCGCGGGAATGTTGCCGACGCACAGCGGCAACGCCAGTTGAAGGACCAAACACTCGACCTGGCTGCACAGGCGCTTGACGCCCGTGATAGGTACACCGAATCCCACTCGATCCGCGTAGCGGAACTAGCAGGGCAGTTAGGGGACCATCTGGAGCTTGGGGATAACGAAGGTGAGCTTTTGCGAACTGCTGGGTCATTGCACGACCTCGGCAAGATTGGCGTTCGGGACGACATTCTGAATAAGCCAGGACCTCTAACAGAGGACGAGTGGGAGATCATGAGGCGCCATCCGGATATCGGAGCCGACATGATCGCGCAACATTCGGCGCTTAGGGATGTGGCTCCACTTGTGCGCCATCACCACGAACGTTGGGATGGCACGGGATACCCGTCTGGATTGAAGGGTGACGTGATTCCGTTTGGCGCCCGAATACTGTCGGTTGCTGATTCGTTCGACACCATTACTGGTCCGCGCCTTTATCGGCAGTCCCTTATGACACCGATCGAAGGAGTCGAAGACATCAGTCGAAGGGCTGGACACTGGTACGACCCCAACGTCGTTGACGCCTTGCGCGAAATCCATGGTTTGCCTGCACTAGAAGTCGCCGATCGCCCTGAGGTGCCCAGGCGGATTACCAATCTCCGCGTCCTGCGATCCAGTCCGGCCTTCACCAGACTTTTTGCGGCCATTGGCATCTCGTCACTCGGTGATCCTCTGACTCAGGTAGCGACTCTTGTCGCCATCTATTCTGCGACCGGCCAGGCGGGGGCAGTCGCGCTAGGTTTTATTGCTCAGGCCTTGGGCACAATCGTCATGAGCGGCGCCCTCGGAGGGATCGCAGACAGATTCGTGCGGCGCCGACTCCTAGTAACTTTGGAGTTGCTTCGCGCGGCGATTCTCGTGGCGCTCGCATTGATTGGTCCATCTGTCTGGTTAATCGTCCCAGTTCTGTTCGTGTTAGCAATGATCAACGCAGTCGTCCAACCTGCCCGTCAGGCCGCGGTTCCCAGTCTTGTGCCGGTTGGTTTAGCCGGCAGAGCCAACGCCATGGTCGCCACAGTTGGAACCCTGGCCGGAGCGGCGGGCTTTGGTTTGGCAGGCTTGATCCTAGCTCTCACGTTTCGCTCCAACGGAACCAGAGTGCTGTTCCTTGTTGACGCAGCGACGTTTGCGATTGCTGCGGTGATCATGCAAGGCATTCCAAGCCTCGGTGGCGGCGCCACCGCCGCCCGATTGACTGGGGCTTTCCGGCGCGCATGGTCAATTGAACCCGCCCGGCCGCACTTAACGATTGGAGCCCTCGCCGCGTTCCTGCTTGCGATGAGTTTTCCAGCACTGTTCGCGCTTGCGTACAAAGTCGCTTCTAGCGATGTCCCCGGTGCGCAGGCGTATTCGTTGCTTGAAGTCGTTCTCTCGGGTGGGGTCTTCGTAGGGACGCTAATAGTCGGCCGCGCGGTTTCCATTGGAACGATGCGAACGGCCGGAGCAGGCCTTTTGCTCACCGGAGTGTTCTCGCTAGCGATGACGTTTTACCCTTCCCTCTTCACAGTCGCTGTGTTCCTCTTTATCGCGTCGATCGGCAATCCGATCTACACCGTCGCAAACCAGACCGCTCTCGTCGAGGCGGCCGACGCATCCAATCGTGGAAGCGTCATGGCGACCCGCTTCACCGTCGTGCAGACAGCCAGCATCGCGGGTACTGCTGTCGGCGGTTTATTGACCCAAATCATTCCCCACAATGGTCCTCTTGTCGCGTATGGGGTCTTGGGAATAGGACTAATCCTGCTTGGGCTATTTGCACTGGCCGCGGGCCGAGTTGTCTCCAACCCGTTGCACGGCCACGCGTATGAGGAGGCCACGATACGCACGGCGGCCGCTCAACCGCGAGCCAAATGAGCCTGCAGTTGGCTTCACGTGGTCGGCCGCCAGCAACTCAGCCTAAGATGGGGCTGACCGTACATATCCTCGTCATACTGCCCTGATTACCGTGCGCTCGAGTCCCCATTCCAAAGAGGTCGCTCACGTAATCGAGCCGGAAGAGCCCACTCCCGTCGTGGTGGCCACCCTGCCCATGGATCCCAAACGCCGCCGGCGCTACCTCCAGATCGGCTTCGGCATGGGTGCCCTCGTGGTCGCCATCGTCGTGCTCTACCTCCTCCGTGACTTCCTGGGCGCTCTGGTCCTGGGCGGTGCCATCGCCTTCCTGATCCAGCCAGGGATCGCCCGCCTGGTGGCACTCGGCATCCCACGCGTGGTGGCGATCTCCTTGATCTTCGTGGTCATCATTGCGGCCCTGGCCGGCCTGATCCTGCTGGTGGTCCCCCTGGTGGTCAACGAGGTCGGCTCCCTGCAGAGGCAGGCGCCCGGGCTCGCCGCTGAAGCTCAGAACCGGATCAACAGTCTCCAGGGCGCGGTCCAGGTGTTCGGCTTCAAGATCGACCTGACCG
>DATCPW010000072.1:0-26217 GCA_036569865.1 Candidatus Dormiibacterota bacterium | reverse complement strand
GCCGCGGCCGGCTAGGCGCCTACCGTCCTCGGGCGATCTTCTCTACCAGGGACCGCTGCTCCGTGTCGAACCAGGGAGGCGCACCCGCCTCGGCATTCTCTTTCGCATGACTCTCCAGATGGGTCGCCGTCAGCACGCAGCTGACGCGCGTATCGCTCGCGATCCACTTCAACACGGCCTGGGGCCAGGTATGCACACCAAGTGGGCGAAGCTCGGCAGGCTTGGGCCTCGGTTGCATGATCCCGCCCTGGAGTGGGCTTAGCACGAGAACGCCGATCCCAAGCTCTTCCGCCAGCGGCAGCACCGACGTGGCGGCGTGTTGCGCGAGAGGGTTGTAAGGGATCTGGATCATGCCGATGCGGCCGGTGCGCATCACCTCCATGAGCTCGGGAAATGCCGACGTCTGGTAGTGGGTCGCGCCGACCACCGAGACCTGCCCGCTGTCTCGCAGACCTTCGAGCAGCTTCAGCTGCGCCTTCCAACTAAGGAGGTTGTGCACCTGGTAGATGTCGACGTGTCCGAAAAGCCGAAGCGCATTTTCGACCTGGCGCCGGCCTTCGTCGGCGGACTCGGTCCAGATCTTGGTCGCCACCTGGACCTGGTCCCGCCTGCCCTGGAATGCGGCCGCCAGCACACCCTCAGCCCGGCCGTACATCGGGGAGCTGTCGAACAGGGTGATGCCGGCCGAGATCGCGGCCTCGACGAGGGGGGCGCGATCCTCGCCGGTGTCGAACGTTCGCCAGGTGCCCATGCCGATGACGGGAACCTGGAGTCCGCTTCGGCCCAGCGGTCGCAGTGCCATCACCTCGTCGATCTTAGAGAGGCCAGCACCCCCACTGGATGGATGGCCCCGACACCCTGCCGTCCGATGGCGACGCCGGGGCATTGGCCCTGTACACCTTGACCATGGGATTAGAAGGAAGGCTCTTCGGGGCCTGCAACATGACGACTGGCACCTTGTGCACGATCTCGGGGCTGAGTCCCTGAGCCGCCCGGTCCTGGCTGCCAACGTCACCAAGCGAATCAGACGCGCCCGGCCGCCGAAGGCGGCGGCCGCCGATTCCCTGATGCTGGCCGCGCTGCTGGTGGAGTCGTCGGACGACGCCATCATCGGAATGACCTTGCAGAACGTGATCACCACCTGGAACCGGGCTGCCCAGCGGCTCTACGGCTACACAGCAGGAGAGGCGCTCGGAAAAAACGGTTCGCTTCTCCTGCCACCAGACCGTCGGACCGAGCTCGAGGCGGTCCAGAAACGTGCGGCTACCCAAGGCGGTCAGGACTTCGAGCCAAAGCGCCTCCACAAGGACGGCCGCGTCCTCGAAGTCGCAATCGCCGTGTCCCCAATCCGCGACTTTGAGGGAACCGTCATCGGCATCTCCGCCAGGTCCCGTGACATCACCGAGCGCAAGCGGACCGACTCGGTAATTGCAGAGATGGCGGCTATCGTCGACTCCTCAAACGACGCGATCGTCGGCAAGACCCTGCACGGCGTCATCACGACCTGGAATCGCGGCGCCGAGTTCGTATATGGCTACACCGCGGAGGAGGTGATCGGGAAGAACATCTCCATCCTCGTCCCCAATCACAAACCGGATGAGATTCTCGAAATCATCGCCGGCATGGTGGCCACTGATGCGCGCACCGATCACTTCGAGTCCCAACGTGTGTGTAAGGACGGCCGTCTGATTGACGTCTCACTGACGGTCTCGCCAATTCGTAATGCTGATGGCACGATCGTGGGAGCGTCATCGGTGGCTCGCGATGTCACGGAGCACAAGGCAATGGCGGCGGATCTCAAGGCCTCTGAGCTGCGCAGTGTCCTGGCGGTGAACCGCGCGAAGGACGAGATGGTTTCTCTCGTGAGCCACGAGCTTCGCACACCACTCGCCAGCCTTCTAGGCTTCACCGAGCTGCTGTACTCCCGCGACTTCTCCGCCGAGCAGCGAAAGCAGTACCTCGGGGTCATGCTGCGGGAGGGCCGCCGGCTTACGGACCTGATCAACGACGTGTTGCACATCCAGCGCCTCGAAGCCGGCCATCAGGATCTCAACCTCGCGCCCGCCGATCTGCAGGCTCTCATCCAGCGTGCTGTGGCCGCAGCCGGCGAGGATCCGCTGACGCCCATCGAAGTGGAGAGCCCCCCAATGCTCCCGCTCGTGTTGATCGACACCGATGCGATCCTCCAGGTGCTGGGCAATTTCCTTTCCAACGCGCGTAAGTATTCTCCGGACGGCGGCGCCATTAGCGTCTCCACGCGACTGGTCGAGGGCATGGTCGAGATCAATGTGCAAGATCACGGCCTGGGCCTGCCGGCCGATTCCCTGACCAAGCTCTTTGGCACGTTCTATAGGGTCGACTCCGGTGATCGCCGCCTCATCAAGGGCACCGGCCTCGGCCTGTCCATAAATCGCAGGATCATCGAGGCGCACGGGGGGAAGGTGGAGGCATTCTCGGACGGGCTGGGCATGGGCTCGCGATTCCAGTTCTCCCTTCCTGCACTGCACAAGAACCTGGAAGAGGCTGACGTCCTGATCGTGGAGGACGACACCGGTTTCGCGCGCCTGCTGCAGGAGCAGTTCACAGCGCGCGGCATGACAACAGTGCGCGCGGCCGACGCCGAGACTGCCGAGCGCCTGCTGAAGGCTGGAATGAAGCCGCGCGCAGTTATCGCCGACCTGGTTCTGCCCGGGGTCCAGGGTGAGGAGTTCGTCAGCAAGCTGGGTTCCGATCCAGCGAAGGCGGTGCCGGTTCTCGTTCTGACGGTCAAGAGCCTCGCTCCTTCCGAGGTCTCCGCCCTGGAGAAGGCCGGCGTGACCGCCGTGCTGCCGAAGGAAGCTGGGGCGACCCAGGCGGCTGTGAAGCTGATCACGCAGGCGCTGGTGACGAAGGTAGAGAGCCTTTGACCTTGCGGACTCCACCGGCCAATCACACCCATGCGACTGTGCTCATCGCTGACGACGAGCCGAGCATGCGCCTGCTCGTGCGCGCCACCATCGAGTCCGACCAGTACGAGGTGCTGGAGGCCGCCGACGGCGATGAGGCCTGGGCCATGATCAAGCAGCACAAGCCCTCGGTGGTCCTGCTCGACGTTCAGATGCCGGGGCGCACCGGCCTCGAGGTGCTGGGGATGATCAGGACCGACCCCAGCCTGGTCGCAACTCGCGTGATCATGCTGACTGCCAAGGCGCTCAAAGCCGACATGGAGCTCGGCCTCACAGCAGGCGCGGATCTATACCTCACCAAGCCGTTTTCTCCGCTCGACCTGCTGACCCGCGTCGACGAAGCCCTCGGTCAATGGCAAGCATCGATGCCGCACGGAACGCTGTACACGCCTGCGGCCTAGCTCTAGAGCGTCTTCTCGAAGCAAACGCTCGTCGGCACGCCGACATATTCGTCGAAGCAATCGATGGCGATGAATCCGGCGCGCCGGTACAGGCCGATCGCCTCCTCCTGGTAGATCCCCGTCTCCAGCACCAGGCGCTCGGCTCCCATCGTCCGCGCTTCGCTTTCGAGGTGGTCGAGGATCTTCCGGGCAACGCCTCGCCCGCGCACCGCCGGCTCGACATACATCCGCTTCACCTCGACAGTGGTCGAATTCCGCCTGCGTAGAGCCCCGCAGCCGACGGCCTTTGCGTCCGCCCGCGCAATCACGAACGTGCCGACCCCGGGCGCGACATGCTCCGCCTTCAGCTGCGGCCCGAACCTCTGCTCAGGCGGGTAGCGGCTCGCCAGGAGTGAATCGAGCGCGGCCACCAGCCGGCGCGCATCGGGCGAATCGAATGGCTCGGTCGCAATCGCGATGTTCATCCGGTTCCTTAGAGTACTGACGTGGCAAGCCACGGAGTCATCAGTGAAGTGCGCAACGCGATTGCCTCGCGCCGCGTGTCAGCCGAGGAGGCGGTGCGGCACGCGCTCGAGCGCATCGAGCGCCATAACGGAGCGATCAACGCTGTGGTCGTACTGCGCGCCGAAGAAGCCATCGCCGAGGCCCGAGACCTCGATCGAGCCGGCGGCGCCGGCGGAGCGCTGGCCGGTGTGCCTGTCCTCGTGAAAGACCTCGAAGACGTCGCCGGCATGCGGACCACGATGGGTTCGGTGCTGCTTGCGGACGTGCCGCCCGCGAAAGCTGATGGCCTCGTGCCGTCCCGCCTGCGGGCTGCCGGCGGAATCGTTGTGGGGAAGACCAACCTGCCCGAATTTGCCTCCGAAGGCTTTACGTCCAACCTGCTCTTCGGCACCACGCGCAATCCATGGGCGAAGGACTGGTCGCCGGGAGGCTCGAGCGGCGGGTCGGCCGCGGCGGTCGCCGCCGGGATGGCGCCGATCGCGACCGCCACCGATGGCGGAGGCTCGATCCGCATCCCTGCGGCGTTCTGCGGCCTGGTCGGGATCAAGCCCACCAACGGCGTGATCGGGCGCCGCCCGATCCCCGACTGGATCGACTTTTCCACTGATGGGCCTTTCGCCACCACCGTCGCCGACCTTCGGCTGCTCCTGTCGCTTGAAAGTGGCCCTGAGCCAGGGGACCCGACCGCGCTGCCGGGGCCATACGTGGCGGCCGAAGGTAAGCCGTCCAGGATCCTCGCGGCGCCAAGGCTGTCCGGATTCGGGCCGCTGCCCGCCGGCGTCGCCAGCGCTTACGAAGCCGCGCTCGAAGCAGCAGCGCAGGTGTTTGGGATCCCCATCGAACACCTCGAGACCGAGGCACTGTGGCCCGACGGCGGCCCGGAGGACGAGTGGGTCGTTCTCGCGTCGGTTGAGCACGTCCACCACTTCGGTCGCAAATTCATCGAGGCCGGCCTCGACCGCATGCACCCAGCGGCGCGCGCCTTCATGGAGCAGGGCTTGCGGACCTCGATCGATGAATACATGGCGGCCCGTTGGCGCCGCTTTGACTATGTGCGGCAGTTCGACCAGCTGCTCGGCGCCGACGCGGTGATCCTTTCGCCCACCGTCGCCGCCGCGGGATTCCTGGCCGACGGTCGCCTGACCCCGGAAGAGGAGCCAGGCATGCTCGCCAGCGGCGTTTACAACACCGAGGTTGCGAACATGACGGGCCTGCCGGCGATCTCGCTGCCCGCAGGGATCTGCGCTAACGGCGTCCCGTTCGGCCTGCAGGTGATGGCTCCCCGATTCCGCGACGGTTGGCTTCTCGATCTTGCCGAGGTATGGGAGAGGGAGCGGCCATGGCCGCTGGTGGCCCCAGGCTATGACTCGTTTGAGGTGGCCCTGGGTCTCGGCGCCGCTGGATGACGGGGGATCTTCCGGAGAAAACCTTCGTCTTCTTTCCTGAGGGCGCTTTCGGGCCGACGAACAACTGCGTCGGCATCGGAGACGTGCTGCGGCGCCGTGGTCACCGTGTCGTTTTTGTGATCGAGGATTCATTCAAAGGCACGCTCGAGGCCAAGGGATTCGAGGAGCGCCTGATGCGCCTGGGGCCAGCGCCTCAGGGGGGTGCGTCCGGAGCCGGCTCCGCCGGGCCGGACGCCCTAAGGGGGGACGTCCCCCCTCAAACGGTCGCGGAGGTGCCCGGCCAGTTCTGGAAGGATTTCATCCGCGACACCGCGCCGGTTTTTCGCCGGTCGACCCTGGAGCAGCTCGAGGGCTTCATCGAGCCCACCTGGCAGGCCCTTGTCGATGGCGCTCGCTATGTCGACCCGCGCCTGGCAGAGATCTTCGAAGAGCTGATGCCCGACGTGATCATCGAGGACAACGTGGTGGGCTTTCCTGCCATTGCGGCGAGCGGCCGGCCGTGGGTGCGCATCGCATCCTGCAACCCGCTCGAGCTCAAAGATCCGGACCTGCCGCCCGTGTTCTCGGGCTACGGGATCGACGACAGGTCCCAGTGGAGCGAATTTCACGAGGAGTACAAGCGCCGGGTTGGGCAGATGCAAGAGGACTTTTCGGAGTTCTGCGTCGAGCACGGCGCACCGCGGCTGCCGGCGCTCGAGTTCATCGACGAGTCGCCCTGGCTTAATCTCTACCTGTATCCCGCGGAGCTCGACTATCCGCGAAGCAGGGCGCTACCTGCCACCTGGCACAACCTTGAGACCAGCGTCCGTGCCACCGATGCGCCATGGCAACCGCCAGGCGGCGAGTCCGGTCCGCTCATCTATGTCAGCCTCGGCTCGCTCGGCTCCGCTGACGTCGCCCTCATGGAACGGCTCGTTGACGTTCTCTCACGCACGGAGCATCGCTACGTGGTCAGCAAAGGCCCGCAGCACGAGGCGTATGAGCTGGCAGGCAACATGGTCGGTGCGGAGTTTCTACCGCAAACGTCGATACTCCCTCACGTCGACCTCGTGATCACGCACGGCGGCAACAACACGACCACCGAGTGCATGTACTTCGGCAAGCCGATGATCGTCCTGCCCATCTTCTGGGACCAGCACGACAACGCCCAGCGCGTCCACGAAACGTCGCACGGGTTGCACCTGCCGACTTATTCGTTCGAGGAGGAAGACCTCGTCGGTGCCATCGATCACCTACTTGTCGATACAACGTTGCACCGCCGGATGCAGGCGGCGTCTGCGCGCCTGCAGGCCCGACCCGGCACGCGGCGCGCGGCCGACCTGATCGAAGAGGTCGCTGCCGGCTGAACCCGAGCGAGGTCGACGCGATCGTCGCGGAGGCGGAGCACGTCCCAGCCGTCCGATAAACCAGCGAGGCATTAAACTGCCAGCGCCCATGACTCATCCCCAGGCCGAGCACGCGACAAGCTTCAGCCCATTTCGAACCTCTTGGTTCGAGGTCGCCAAGATGGAGGCCGGCGTGTACTTGGTCTCCGAGCCCGGCCACGTCAACTCGTGGCTCATCGAGGGGTCGAAGAGCGCCGTACTTTTCGACACGGGTCTCGGCGTGGCCAACATTCGAAAGGTGGCGGAGGAGATCACGCCTCACAAGCTCCTCGTCGTCAACTCCCACTACCACTTCGACCACACCGGAGGAAATCGGTTCTTTGACGAGTTCGCGATCCACAGGATCGGCGGTGACCTGGTGTCGAAGCCATCTCCGCCGGAGCTCGCCGAGGGCTACATGGCTTACACGAAACGGCTACTCGAGGCCTGGGGACCATACAGGGAGGCCGACGACCTGTACTTCCACATGCTCACCGCGGAGCGGATGATCAGAAAGCTGCCAGAGGGCTTCGACCCCGACCACTACGAGGTCGTGCCCAGCATCCCCACGCGCCTTCTCGACGAGGGCGATGTGCTGGACCTCGGCGGCCGCAAGCTCCAGGTGTTCCACACCCCGGGGCATTCGCCGGACTGCATATGTTTGTACGACGAGGCCAACGGGCTCCTGTTCGGGGGCGACACCATCAACACGGGACCGATCTACGCCCAGCTCGAGGATTCCGACCTCGAGAAGTTCGCACGATCGACGGCCCGGCTGGCCCAGATGGCGGACGGCTACCGTCGCGTTTTCGTCTGCCACTTCCTGCGGTTCGACGAGCCATCGGCCCTCGTCAAGGAGATCGCCGCCGGCTTTCAGACCGTGCTTGCTGGCGAGGCGTTCATCCGCGACAACGTCGACTGTCTCAACTATCCGGTCAAGGAAGCGTGCTTCGAGCACTTCTCCATCTTCATCCCTGCTGGAGAACTAACGAAGCTCTGACCTGTTGCTGCTTTGGGGCGTCGCGGGGTACCCGCGGCGCCCTGAGCTCACACAGTGGCCTTGAGCTCTTTCTCCACCCGTGTGATCGCCTTGTCCAGGACCGAGACGATCCTGTCAATCTGCTCGTTGCTGATGACGAACGGCGGTGACATCGCCAGCACATCGCCCGTCAGCGGCCTGACGATCACGCCCTCCTCGAGTGCGGCCTGCCAAATGCGTCGCGCGGCGCCAGCGGAAACCTCGAACTGCTCCTTCGTGGCCCGGTCGCGCACGAGCTCGATCGCGGCGACGAGTCCGAGGCCGCGCACGTCGCCCACGATGTCGTGCGAGCGGAGGTCCTGGAGCCGCTTCAAAAGATATGCGCCCTTTTCGGCAGCTCTCTCTACCAGGTGCTCGTCCTCGAGGATCTGCAGATTTCGCAGACCCACGGCACACGCCGTCGGATGGCCGCTGTAGGTGAAGCCGTGCTGGAACGGTCCCTTCACAGTCTTCAACGTGTCGTGGACATCGCGGGTCAGCATCACTCCTGACAGCGGCAGGTAGCCGCTGGTCACGCCTTTCGCAAAGACCATCAGGTCGGCCTGTACGTTCCAGTGCTCCATCGCAAACCAGCGACCGGTCCGGCCGAAGCCGGTGATGACCTCGTCGGCGATCAGCAGCAGCCCGTACTTGTTGCACACCTTGCGCAGGAGTGGGAAGTAGTCGGGTGGCGGCACGATCACGCCGCCCGCGCCCTGCACGGGTTCGGCGACAACGGCTGCGACGGTGTCGGCGCCGGCTTTCAGCACGACCTCCTCCAGCGCCTTGACATAGGCCGCGCCGGCGGAACCTTCGCCTGAGAAGCGGTAGGGGTCTGGTGACGGAGCATGGAGGAAGCCGGGGGCGAGAGGCTCAAACCCTTTCCAGAAATTCGCCAGGCCAGTGGCGCTGGTTGCGCCATAGGTGAGGCCGTGGTAGTCGCGAATTCTCGAGATGATGTTCACGCGGCCAGGCTCTCCGCGCAGCTTCCAGTAGAGTCGCGCGATCTTATATGCGGTGTCGTTGGCCTCGGCCCCGCCCGAGGCGAAGTACGTGACCTCGAGGTCGCCCGGCGCCAGCTCGGCCAGCTTCGCGGCCAGCTCGATGGCAGGCTTCGTGCTGAATCCGCCGTAAGCCGAGCTGAAGGCGAGCGACTTCATCTGCGTGGCCGCCGCCTCGGCGAGCTCAGCCCGGCCGTAGCCGACGTTCACGTTCCAAAGCGAGGCCATGCCGTCGACGTACTCGCGGCCCTCGACGTCTGTGAGGATGGCGCCGCTGCCGCTGGCGAACATCAGCTGCGGAATCGTGCCCGCAGGCGCGTCGAGGTCACCCTGGGGGTGCAGCCAGTGAGTGCGGTCGAGCTCGTACAGCCGGCTCGCCTCCTCCGCTGAAAATCCCGTGCTCGTCAAGGCGACGCCAATGATGACGCACCAGCGGCTGCGAAGTGGGTGAACCAATCTACCAACGGGTCGATGTGCTCTTGCTCACAGCCGCTCCTCCTGAATCGTCCTGTCTCGCCCCAATGCCTATGGAACGTCTGCCGTCGGAGCATGTACGCGGGGGCGCCGACCGCGTGCGATAGTTGCACCCGTGCTGCGCCATCGCAGCGGCTCATGGCTGCTGCTTCTGCTCGTTGCCGCGATGACGTTCGCGCTCTGGCCCGCATCCGCATTCGCGCACTCCGAGCGCCCGACCAAGGCGCCTGACGGCACGGGAACCGTGCCCGTCTACCGCACGACCGGGCCACATCTGGTGGTCTGTAAAAGCGACACCGCCGATTTCACGAACCGGATCGGAGCATTCGCGACCGACCTCCGGATCAGGAACCTCGAGCTTTATGCCGAATGCCTCGACCACGGCTATCGTGACCTTCAGGCTGCGGTCGACCACGTGACCGACGCCGGGACGACCATCTACGTCCTGCCGGGCATCTACCTGGAAGAGCCGAGTCTCACTCCCGAATCCGACGCCTGCAACCACCTGGCGGCTCCACGGGCCAAGGCCGGCTACCAGATCCTGAGCTACGAGCAGCAGAAGTCATGTCCGCACCAGCAGAACCTGGTGGGCATCTTCGGCATCAAGGACCTTCAGATCGAGGGCACCGGCGCGGCGCCCGCGGACGTGGTATTCGATGCCCAGTTTCAGAAGCTAAACGTGATCCGTGGCGATAGGACCAACGGTCTGTATCTGCGCAACTTCATCGCGCAGAGGTCCACTTTCAACGCGGTCTACGTAATCGAGACCGATGGCTTCGTCATCGACAACATGATTGGGCGCTGGAACACCGAATACGGCTTTCTGGCCTTCGCGTCCGACCACGGCCTCATCACGAAATGTGAGGCGTACGGCAATGGCGACTCGGGCGTCTACCCCGGTGGCACGTCCGACATCAACCGCGATCGTGGATACAAAGTGCCCCGTTATGCGATCGAGGTGACGGGCTGCCATAGCCACGACAACCTCTTGGGATACTCGGGGACCGGCGGCGACTCGGTCTGGGTCCACGACAACGAGTTCGACCACAACACGGGAGGCGCCTCGATGGACAGCCTCTTTCCAAACCATCCCGGCCTTCCTCAGAACCACGCCCTCTTCGAGCACAACCTGATCCACAGCAACAACTCCAACTACTACAGGTATGTCACCGACGGGACCTGTGCCCGGCCATTTCTGCTCCAGGGCGTCGAGAAGGGCGTGGTCTGTCCGGCCGTCCAGGTCCCGGTCGGCACCGGAATCCTGGTCATCGGCGGCAACTACAACGTCTTCCGGAACAACTACGTCTACGACAACTGGAAGATCGGCATCGTGCAGACCTGGGTTCCGGGCATCGCCAGGAACGACACCGATTGGTCGGCGCAAGGCGAGACGTCGCACAACAACCGTTACCTCAGCAACGTCATGGGTACGAGCGCCACTGGACAGGGTCTCCCCAACGGGATCGACTACTTCTGGGACGGCGAGGGCACGGGCAACTGCTGGGAGACCGCGACCACGGACGTGGTGCAGCCGCAGACTCTTCCGCGCTGCTCAGCCGCGAATCCAATGGGCGCCGCGGGCGGGCCTGAGCGCGTGATCAGCGACCCCAACCTGCTGGTCCTCTTCGTCGAGTGCTCCAACTACGATCTCTCGAGCAAGACCCTGCCGGCGGGATGTGACTGGTTCACGTCGCAGCCTCGTCCGGGCACCCTCGGCGGCACGCTCAACACCGAGGCCGTCGCTCCGGCCGCCCAGCTCGTCGCCATGCTCCTTCTGTTCATCTGGCTGTTGCGCCGAAGCGGCAAGCCCGGCTCACTGGCGGTGGTGGCAGCGGTCGCGGCAGCGGTCGGCTCTGGTCTCCTGATGATCGCCTCGGTTGCGCAGTTCTACTACCTCGCCGCCCCCGGCATCGCGATTCTCGGAATCGGGTGGCTTGCCGCTGTTCGCCTGGTACCCACGCAGAGACTGGCGGTGCTGACCCTGGTGCTCGGGATTGTGGCGCTCCTGGAGGCGCTCGACAGCGGCGTGGTGATGCTGCCCTCCCCGATCGGCCCCGTGTGGGTGCGCGTGGTTCTTGAGGTGGTCTGGGTGGTCTGGACGGTCGCTGCCCTTGTCGCCGCGGCTCGATCCCGCCGCCCGGAAGCGCCCCTCGCGGAGTCCTCCCCGCTCGCCGGGGACTTGGTCCAGAAGGGGCCGGAGGCCGCGACGGTCTAGGCACGGTCCTGGCGGGTCTCCTCACACCCACGCCTGACGGTGGCGGCTGACTGAGCACCCAGAGCCAGTAGTGCCCCGACTCCAGGGGGTGGGGGGAGTCGGGCACCCGTGTTAAGTCTTGTGAAGGCCCCTGTTACGGGTTTTGTTACAGGTATCCGGCCCGAGCGTCGTTATGCCTCCTGTATTGCGCCCAATCCTCGAGTTCAAAGGTGTAACTCGAGCGTATGGCTCCCGCCTAGCGCTCGATGACGTCAGCCTGGCGCTTAAGCCGGGTGACCTGACGTTTCTGGTCGGCCCCAGCGGCGCGGGCAAGACGACACTCCTCAAGCTGATCAACCGGGAGCTTCGCCCCACCAAGGGCGAGGTCTGGGTCGACGGCTTTGCCGCCCACTCAATGAAGGCCTCACGAGTCGCCGAGCTGCGCCGGCGGGTTGGCGTCGTGTTCCAGGACTACAAGCTGCTGCCGCGGCTGACCGCGAAGGAGAACGTCGCGTTCGGACTTCAGGTCGGCGACCTGCGAATCTCAGACGCAGAGGCCATGGACCGGGCCCTGGACGCGCTCGAGGCAGTGGGGCTTGGCGACCGCGGTTCCAGCTTTCCCAACCAGCTGTCCGGCGGCCAGCAGCAGCGCGTCGCCGTGGCCCGCGCCATGATCACCCAGCCGAAGGTCCTCATCGCTGACGAGCCGACGGGCAACCTCGACATGGAAACCGCCTGGCAGATCATGGCCCTGCTCGAAAACATCGCCACCTTCGGCACGACCGTGCTGGTCGCCACCCACAACGTCGAGATTGTCAGGCGCCTTCAGCGCCGCATCCTGACCCTGGTCGAGGGTCGCCTCGTGCGCGACCAGCCGGCGGGCGGGATTGGCAGGATGGAATGGCTCGCCTCGGCATCGTCGTGAAAGACCGCCTGCCAAAGGGCGCCATGGCGCGGACAGTGGTGGCAAACACCTTCCGCTACCTGTTCTTCGGCGCAGCTCGCAACTGGTTCCGGAACATCGGCAGCATCGCGCCGGCGCTGGGCTCGATGACCCTTCTCCTTTTAATGGCTGGCGTTGCCGGGCTCAGTGGCTTCGCGATCAACAACCTCGAGAAGGTCGAGTCCGGCCAGGCCTCGATGCTTCACGTTTATATGCGCGACGGCGCTCCGAGCGCCGACGTCAACTCGCTCTGGGACCGGCTCGCGGCCGACCCGCGTGTGGCGAGTGTGGACTACGTGACAGCAGCTCAGGCGCTCGAGCGAGCCCAGACGATTCCCGGGCTACCGCAGCTCGCCGATGCCAGCCAGAGCAATCCCTTCCCGGCCAGCCTCGACGTGCAGGTCAAGAGCATCGACGACGTGGCGGCGATCGCAGCCTTCGTCCGCACCGACACCGCTGTCGATCCTGTCTACCCGACGTCTTATGACAAGGGCGCCTACCAGCGGATTCAGACTGTGATCTTCGGCATCGCTGTGGCCGGGATCGCGTTCCTGGCGGTGCTGGGATTCGTGGCGGTGACAGTGACGATCAACAGCGTCAGGGCGGCCATTCACTCGCGCCGGGACGAGGTCACGATCATGCAGCTCGTGGGGGCGCCGCGGTGGATGGTACGCGGGCCGTTCGTCGTCGAAGGAGCGATCACTGGCGCTCTGGCCGGCGTGGCCGCGGGACTGGCGACGTTTGGCCTGACGATGGCCGGCATCTCGGCCGGCGCCAACACGTTCGCGCGATTTGCGCCGGGGGTCACGTTCAGCGTCGCGGCAATCGCCGCCGTGATCGTGCTCGCCACGGGCGTCGGCCTCGGCTCGGGATCCTCGCTGGTCAGCGTGCGAAGGCACCTGGAGTCGTGAAGCGCCTTCTCGTCGCCCTTGGCGTGGCCGTGGCTTTGCTTGCGGCCGGCCCGACCGGGGCGGCCGCGTCCTCTTCTGGCCCCGATGCGGCGCAACAAAAAGCGGTGATCGACCAGATCAGGGCCCAGCTGGGCAGCAACCTGGCCAACGCGATGGCCGCCCAGCAGCAGCTCAAGCAGTCGCTCATCGACAACACCAACCAGCAACGGGACGTGCAGGGCCAGATCGCCGACGCGCAGCAGCAGATCGACGATCTCGACGCGCAGATCGCCGCGTCCCAGGTGCGCGAGGGGATGCTGGGTCTGCGGATCG
This sequence comes from Candidatus Dormiibacterota bacterium, assembly GCA_036569865.1. Classification (GTDB taxonomy): domain Bacteria; phylum Chloroflexota; class Dormibacteria; order Dormibacterales; family Dormibacteraceae; genus Palsa-872. The sequence goes on along the minus strand of DATCPW010000072.1, from coordinate 12,744 downwards.
ACTCGGAGCGCGCCCAGCTGCGCGAGCTAGGGAGGGCGATTTACACCGCACCGACCTCGGTGCTCGTGATCCTCGGGCAGGCGCAGAGCCTAAGCGACCTGCTGACGCGCATCTCCGACCTGAACGTGGCCGGCTCCCGTGCGGCCGAGCTCAAGCAACAGCTGGCGTCCGACCTCACTGAGCAGCAAGCCGAGCGCGTCCAGCAGCAGGCGGATCGCGACACGCAGGTTGCTTTGCGAACGCAGCTCGCCTCAGAGCTGGTGCAGCTACGCAAGCTGCACCTGCAGCAGGAGAAGTCGATGGCCCAGCTGCAAGCGAAGATCGACGAGACCCGCTGGGAGATGGCTGTGCTCAGATCCCAGTCGGCGAAGCTGGCGCAGTCGATGGCGGACATGCTTCAGCAGCAGCAGGATGCGATCATCGCCGCGGCTATGCAGGCGGTCTGGACGCAGGTCCAGCTGTGGTCGCAGTCGAACAACGTCGGCCAGATCGCGGCCAGCGCCGGGCACTCGACCAAGTACCGATTTATCTGGCCCGAGCCCAAGGCACAGATCTCCCAGGGCTTCGGCCCCAGCAACCTCGCGCTCGAGCCTCCGTACGCCGGCTATGCGCACTTTCACACGGGCATCGACCTTGTCGAGCCGTTCGGGTCGCCTGTCTACGCCGCCGACGACGGGGTGGTCGCTCTGGTCGGCACCTCGAGCCAAGGCTATGGACGGTACGTTGTCATCGCCCACTCCGGCGGGCTCGACACGCTGTACGGCCACCTGTCCACCGCCCTGGTCAAGGTTGGGCAGCTGGTGATCCAGGGTCAGACGATCGGACTCGAGGGCTCGACGGGCAATTCAACAGGGCCGCACCTTCACTTCGAGCTGCGCATCAAGCAGCAGCCGATCGACCCGACTCCCTACCTACCGCCTGGAGCGCCGTCGGCGTTCAACGCCTAACGCGGCCGCGAAACTAGCCGGCAAGAACGCGCGCCACGCGAGCGGCGACGCGCGCGTTGTTGACGACGAGGTCGACGTTCAGATCGAGGGATCGCCCGCCAGACAGCTCCGCCACGCGCGCGAGAAGACGAGGCGTCGCCTCGGGCCCGACGACCTCGAACAGCTCGCGTGTGGCTCGCAGCACGATCTCCTTCGCGTCCTCGAGCTCGCCGGGCGGCGGTATCGCAACCACCACTCCGCGCGAGCCGGTGGCCCAGGCGGCGCTTAACACGGCCGCCGTCTCCTCCGGCCCGTCGACTCGAGCGGGGACTGGGCACCCGCTGTGCCGGCTGTAAAAAGCGGGGAGCTCGTCGCAGCCATATCCGAGCACCGGAACCGAAAGGCTCTCCAGCCTCTCGAGCGTGTAGGCCAGGTCGAGGATGATCTTGGCGCCTGCGCAGAAGACAGCAACGGCTGCCCGCCCAAGCTCGACGAGGTCGGCCGACTGGTCCTCGGGATGGCCACGATGCACGCCGCCGATGCCCCCGGTTGCGAAGCAGCGGATGCCGGCCATTTCGGCGGCGCGCATTGTCGCCGCGACGGTGGTGGCGCCAACGGCGCGGCGGACCAGGGCCGGGCCGAGATCTCGGGAGCTCACCTTGACCGCGCCGGCGGCGATGCGCACAACCTCGGCGTCGGTCAAGCCGACCACGATCTGACCGTCCAGGACACCGATCGTCGCGGGCACTGCGCCTTCCTTTCTTATGGCCGACTCGCAGTCGCGTGCCGCTCGCAGGTTGTGTGGGGCGGGGAGGCCCTGTCCGACTATCGACGTTTCGAGCGCGACCACGGGGCGGCCGCGCGCTAAGGCCTGCGCCACCTCGGCCGACATTCGAAGCAGGTCGCTCAACTCGGCCGGCCCCCAGCTCTGGTCACCGCGCCCGAAGCCACGATGACGGCTTTCTCGGCCGCTTCGACAGGGGTCGCGCCATCGAGGTAGGCGACGCAGAATGCTGCGGCCATGGCGTCACCCGCGCCGGACGCATCCACCTCCTGCACCTCCGGAGCGGGAATGTGCCGGCCGCCCACGCGGCAGCCCTCGGCTCCCAGCTTGAGCACAGGCACAGTGGCCAGGTCCTCCATTGGCACACCAAGAGTTTCAGCTTCGGCCGCGGTCGCGAACAGCACATCAGGTTTCAAGTGGGCGAGCTCGCCGGCGAACCGTGCGGGCCCGTGCTCCATCAGACCCGCCACCGATGACAGGTCGACTGACAGCAGCCCGCCTCCCTGCCGTACGAGGTCGATCGCCAGTCGCGCCGACGCCGCCAGCGGCTCCGTGAACAACGAATAGGAAGGGACGTGGATGAGGTTGACGCCTCGGAACCACGGTTTTCGCAGGTCGTTTGGCCGGAGGCCCGCGCTGGCGCCGCGCTGCGTGGCCATCGTCCGCTCTCCTTTGGGGCCGACCAGGACCGCGATCATGCCGGTGGGGTCGGCGCCTGAAACGGCAAAGACCTCAACCCCCAGAGCTTCCACCTCGCTCACGAGCCGCCGGCCGCGATCATCGTGGCCGACACGGGTGACGAGCCGGACTGGCGAGCCAAGCGCTGCCACCCAGGCGCAGAAGTTGGCAGCCTGCCCGCCGCCGCCCACCCGGATCACGGCGGGGTTGTCGTCATTGGGCCGCAGCCGTCCCGACGGGACGATCGTGATGTCAAGGACGAGGTCGCCTATCGACAGGATCATCGGTGTCCCGAGGATAGCCGCGTCTCGCCTAGCGCATCGCTCCCTTTACCGTCGCGACGATCCGCGCCACCGTCGGCATCGCCTCGTCCTCCATTGGCTGCGCCGCGGGCAGAGGGACGTGCGGCGTCGTGATGCGGACGATGGGTCCATCGAGATCGTCGAAACATTCTTCAGCGGCGAGTGACGCGATCTCTGCGCCCCACCCGCACAGCCGCGGGTTCTCCTCGACCGTGAACAGGCGTCCTGTTTTGCTCACCTCGCCAAGGATGGTGCGCGTGTCGAGTGGAACGAGACACCTGACATCGACCACGGTGGCGTGAATGCCTGCATGCTCGAGCTCGGCCGCGGCGGCCAGGGCCCTCGGCACCATGGCGGCGAGCGCCACTATCGTGCAGTCCATGCCGTCGCGCAGGACTCTGGCCATACCCAGCTGTTCGACGTGCTCGCCATCGGGCACCTCGCCCTTGATTCCGTACAGCGATTTCTGCTCGAAGAAGAGGACCGGGTCCGGGTCGCGGATGGCCGCAGCAAGCAAGCCCTTGGCGTCGGCAGGGGTCGAGGGCGCGACGACCTTCAAGCCTGGCACTGCCATCGCCCAGTTCTCCAGGCTCTGGGAATGCTGGGCGCCGAACCGCGAACCGCCCCCGTTCGCGGTCCGGATCACCAGGGGCAGCGACACCTGCCCATCGGTCATGTAGCGGGTCTTGGCCACCTGGTTGGCGATCATGTCCCAGCACGTGGCGAGGAAGTCCGAGAACATGATCTCGACGATCGGCCTGAGCCCAGTCATCGCCGCGCCCATCGCCGCCCCGACTATCGCCTGCTCCGAGATGGGTGTATCGCGAACGCGCTCGGCTCCGAACTTGTCGAGCAATCCGACCGTGGCCTTGAAGACACCGCCAGCCGAGGCCACGTCCTCGCCGATGAAGTAGACGGTGGGGTCGCGCTCCATCTCCTGCGCGATGCCTGCCGCTACCGCCTCGCGAAACGTCAGTTCCGCCATGCCGAGCCTCCGTCGCTCCAGACCTGGCTCTCGATGTCCTCGACGCGGGCCGGCGGCGCATTGCGTGCCTCGTCCGTCGCGAGGTCGACCTTTCGCCGCGCATCTTCATCGATCTTCCGGAGCGTGTCCTCGTCCACTCCGGCAGACTTGAGGCGTTCGCGGTACTGCTTGATGGGATCGCGGTTCATCCACTCTCGCACTTCCTCTTTCGGCCGGTACGAGGCGGGATCGCCGCGCGAGTGGCCGCCGTGGCGGTACGTGAGCGCTTCGACCAGCGAAGGCCCTTCACCGGAACGAGCCCTGGCGATCGTGCGCGAAGCGGTCTCGTACATGACGTCCGCGTCGTTGCCGTCGACCAGGATTGACTCCAGGCCATAGGCCGACGCGCGATCTGCGGCGGGGTTCTTCACGGCAGTCACCGATTCGATCGGCGTGTACTCCATGTACCGGTTGTTCTCGCAAACGAAAACCACGGGTAGCTTCCAGACCGCCGCCAGGTTGAGTGCCTCGTGGAAGGCCCCGATGTTGGTGGTGCCGTCACCGAAGAAGCACACCGCAACCTGGCCTGACTTGCGCACTTGCGCCGACCAGGCGGCGCCGGCCGCGATCGGCATATGGGCGCCGACGATGGCGTAAGACCCCATTGCGCCGTGGGTGACGTCGGTCAGGTGCATCGAACCGCCCTTGCCGTGGAGCATGCCGTTGGCGCGGCCGAGCAGCTCGCCCATCGCCGCCGCCATCGATGCGCCGCGCGCCAGCGTGTGCCCGTGACCGCGATACGTGCAGAACGTGTAGTCGTCTTTTCGCATCGCCACGGCAAAACCCGCTGCGATCGCCTCCTGGCCCAGGGCGAGATGGCTCGTGCCCTTGATCAGGTTCTCCATGAAGAGGTCATAGGCGCGCTGCTCGAAATCTCGGAGCTCGACCATCAGCTGGTAGAGCCGAAGTCGGGTCTTGTCATCGATTTGACCCACGTCAGGAGATGCCTTGGTCGTGCGGGCTTTCAATACTTGTTCGCGATCATCAGCTCTTCTGCAGGGAAGAGCGTGATCACCTCATGCCCGGTGGCCGTGACCACCAGCTCCTCTTCGATCCGAGCCGCGGAGTGGCCGTCGTCCGCGGGGCAGTAAGTCTCCAGCGCGAAGACCATGCCCTCCTTGATCTCCACCGGGTCCTTCAGCGAGTTGAGCCGGCTGATGATCGGGCGCTCGTGCAGCGCCACCCCGAGCCCGTGGCCGAACTGGAGTGCGAACGCCTCCATCTCGCTGTCGAATCCGAAGTCCTGCGCCTTCGGCCAGACCTTGGCGATCTGGTCGGTGCTCACGCCAGGCTTCACCAGCTCGATCGAGGCGTCGATCCATTCGCGCGCCTGCTTATATGCGTCGCGCTGGCTCTGCGTCGCGCGCCCCACGTTGAACGTCCGGTAGTAGCAGGTGCGGTATCCGTTGAACGACTGGATGATGTCGAAGAAGGCCTGGTCTCCGGGACGGATCAGCCGGTCTGAGAAGACATGAGGGTGGGGATAGCCTCGCTCGCCGGAGACTGCGTTGATGGCCTCGACGTCGTCGGAGCCCATGTCATAGAGCTGCTTGTTGGCGATCGCCACCAGCTCGTTCTCGCGGATCCCGGGCTTGAGGGCTTCGAAGATCGTCTGATAGACGCCGTCCACCATCGCGGCCGCCATGCTCAGCAGGGTGATCTCGTCCTTTGACTTGATCTGGCGTGCGTCCAGCATCGCCTGCTGACCGTCCACCACCTTGATGCCGCATTTTTGTAGCGCGAAGATCATCGGCAGCTCGGCGATGTCGACGCCCAGCGGCTCGCCGGCCACACCCTGCTCCTGCATGATCTCCTTCACGATCCGTGCCAGGTCGTCCGACAAACCCGCCTCTGGCGCAACCGAACCCCGCAGGCCCGTCATGCCGGCGCGCGAGTTCTCCGGGCGCAGCCACGGGGCGTGCAGCCGGTGAACCTTCGCGGCAGATCCGAAATCCCAAAGGATCGGCTCGCCTTTGGGTGTGAGCAATGCGAAACGGGCCACCTTGTCGCGAGCCCACTCGCCGATGTGTGTGCTGGTGATGTAGCGGATGTTGTTCATGTCGAACACCAGCACTGCGCCAAGGCCCGCGTTCGCAATCGCATCGCGCGTGCGTTTCAGCCGGTACTCGTGAAGGCGGCGGAAATCGACACGCTCCTCCCAGTCGACGTGCATCCGCCCGGGCGCGGGCAGCGAGGCAACAGGAAATTCAGGTTTGGACATTGTTGCCACCCTTGTCTTCCAGCCCATCCGAGACCTTTCGGTTCTCGGGTACCAGCTTGAGGTGGGCGCCCCACGCTTCCATCTGCAGCAGGGCGGCGAAATCCGCGTCGCCCAGCTCGAAGCCGATCATGTTGGTGACGATCTGATGGACGAGCGCCGCCACTGGCATCGGAACGTCATGCTTGCGGGCCGCCTCAAGACCGAGCTCGAAGTCCTTGCGAAGTAACTTGCCCGTAAAGGTCGGCGTGAAATCAAGGTTGACGAACGCCGGCGTCTTGTATCGCGTGAACGTGGATCCCATAACGCTGCCATTGAGAAACTCGAGGTAGTCGGCGCGGGAAACCCCACCGGCTTCGGCCAGCACGGTCGTCTCGGCCATGATCTGGGTGACCACTCCGAGCACGAGGTTGTGACAGATCTTGACCAGGCGCGCGAGCTCGCCGTCGCCGACGTAGCTGACGGTTCCCCCGAGCATCTCGAGGTAGGGGAGGGACAGCTCGAACGCCTCGCGCGGACCCGATACGGCGATGCTGAGGCGCCCTGCCCGCACCACCTTCGGATTGCCGCTGACAGGAGTGGCGAGGAGGGCGCTGCCAACCTCCTTGGCCTTCGCGCGGACTTTCTGCGACACGTCCATCGACACAGTCGATGAGTCGATGATCACAGCCGGGACCGGACCTCCGTTGGAAAGCACGCCGTCGGGTCCCGTGGTCACGTCGGCGAAGTCTTGTGAGCCCGCCACCGACGTGAAGACGATGTCGCGGTCGGCGAGGTCGGCAGGACGATCGACAAGCCGCGCGCCGAGCTTCACGAGCGGCTCGGCTTTCGCCTTCGTCCGGTTGTAAACGGCCACGTCACAACCGCGTTCGAGGAGCCTGGTCACCAGGGCGTAGCCCATGCGGCCGGTGCCGATCCAACCGAGCCTGTGCATCGAGGGCTTCATGGTTTTGGACACTGCCTCCGAGCTCAAATCAACGCGCCAGGGTCACGCGCAAACGTTTGTCTACCATACCAGCCCATTTTTCGCTCAAACCTCCTTACTCGGCCGGACTTCGTTGTGCCGGCCGCCCGACCAGCTGTTCGTCAGCGCCCGCTTGGCTCGAGCCTCTGACCACGAGCTGGGGCGCGAAAACCACCCGCCTCGGCGTCAACACTCCCGTCTCGATCTGCTCGAGCAGCATGCGCGCGGCCGCGCTTCCGAACTCGTGTATCGGCACGTGGACGGTCGTCAGGCCCGGGATCAGCCGGCTGGCGAGGGGGATGTCGTTGTAGCCCACGATCGCGAGATCCTCTGGGATGCGCAGGCCTCTCTTCCGCGCCGCTCCATATGCGCCGACCGCGGTCATGTCGGTCACCGCAAAAACCGCGGTTGGAGGTTGGCGCACCGACAGCAGCTGGTCCATCGCTTGGGCGCCACCTTCCTCGACGAAGCCCGACTCGACGACGAGGTCGGGGTCGGCCGTGATCCCGGCCTCCGCCAGCGCGGCTTGATAACCCTTTCTGCGCAGCACGCCTGTGCTGACTGTAGGCTGGCCGGCCAGGTGGCCGATTCGAACGTGGCCGAGGCCGATCAGATGCTGCGTGGCGAGGGTCGCACCCATCACGTCATCGGAGCCGACGAACGGGTCGACGCCGTCCTCGCTGAACCGGTTGACGAGCACATAAGGAGTGCGCTGGTGGCGCAACCAACGCACAGCCGGGTCCTTCAAGAACGTGCTCGCGAGGATCACGCCGTCGACGCGGCGAGCCGCAAGGCTGTGCAGGTGGGCCCGCTGGCGCTCGGGGATGCCGTCCGTATTGCAGAGGAGCACCTGGTAGCCGCGGGGCGTCGCGCCATCCTCGATGCCGCGAAACAAGGCTGCGAAGAACGGGTTCGTGATGTCGGGGATGACGACGGCCAGCACGAGCGTCTGGCGCAACTTGAGCCCGCGGGCCACGCCGTTGGGCCGATACTCGGTCTCGCGGAGCAGAGCCTCGATGCGCGTCCGGGTGGTTGCCGCAATGCGCAGACCTGGGTCGTTGTTGGCGACGCGCGACACTGTCGATGGGTGTACCTGAGCCCTGGCCGCGAGCTCTTTCAGCGTTACGGGCATGGCTCGCGGAGTTGCATTGACATTTCGTTTCGCCCGTGCCTAACATAGGGCAATCGTTTGTTCACCGCAACCCGCCGCGCTCCTGCAGCGCTTGCGGATGGGAGGAGCGAAGCCATGCGAAGGGCCTTGATCGCAACCGTGGCGGGCGCCGGCCTGGCCCTCACCGCGTGCGGCGGGGGAACGGCCACTGCAACCCCTACACCAGGCGCTCCTATAACCATTGGCGTGTCGGTGTCGCTCACCGGTGACTTCTCCAGCGACGGTCCCGCTCTGGAGAAGGGCTACGACCTGTGGGCTGAGGACGTCAACAAGAACGGCGGCCTGAATGGTCACCACGTGACGATGAAGTACGTCGATGACGCCAGCAGCACGCAGCAGGTGGTCTCGAACTACCAGAAGCTCATCAGCTCGGACAAGGTCGACCTCGTCTTCGGTCCCTACTCGAGCTTGCTCACCATCCCCGCGTCAGCTGTCGTCGACCGCCTGGGCTATGCATTCCCCGAGCCCGCGGGCGGCGGCCCCAAAGTCTTCGCTGCCGGTCACAAGAACCTGTTCTTCGTGCAGCCCGCTGCAATTGAGGACAACCTGGTCAGCTACACGAAATGGTTGCTCGCACTACCTGCTGACCAGCGGCCGACCACCGCGGCTTATGCCACCGAGGATGACCCCTTCACTCAGCCGCAGGTCGACAAGGCCAAGGGCCTGCTCGAGGCAGCCGGGGTCAAGACCGTTTACTACAAGGTCTATCCGTCGGAGCCCATCGACTACACCCCACTCGCCCTGCAGGTGGCCAACTCGAAGGCTGACGCCGTTATCCTCGGCACCCAGGTGCCCGATGCGATCGCGTTCGTCAAGACCTTCATCTCACAGCACTACAACCCGAAGACCCTGATCGAGACGGCGGGTCCGGACCAGGGTGCCAGCTACTCCGACAAGCTGGGGGCCAACACCGAGGGGATCATGGTGCCAGCCGGCTGGACTTCCGGCGCGCAGGCGTACGGCAACCCAACCTTCGTCGCCGAGTACATCTCCAAGTACGGCGGCTCCGCGGCGGACATCAGCGCCGACTCGGCAGAGGCTTACAGCGTCGGCCAGGTCGTCGACCAGGCCGCCACTAAGGCGAATAGCATCGACAACCAGAAGCTGATCGATACGCTGCACACGGGGACCTATCAGACGGTTCAAGGGCCGATGGCCTTTGATGCCGTCGGAAAGCCGACCGGTGGTGTGGGCGTGTTCGTCGAGCAGTGGCAGAACGGCACGGCGGTCTTCGTCTACCCGACGGCTGTCGCGGCGGCGCAGCCCGAATACCCAAAGCACGACTGGCAGTAAAAATCTGACCCTAGTTCTCGAAGCCGCGGTGCTGGGCGTCCTCACAGGGGGCGTCTACGCCCTCATGGCATCCGGGCTGACCCTGATATTCGGCGTGATGCGGATCATCAATGTTGGTCACGGTGCCCTTGTCATCCTGGGCGCGTACCTCAGCTTCGTCCTGTGGCACAACCTCAACATCGACCCGTTCGTGAGCCTGGTCGTGACGATGCCCGTCATGTTCGTGCTCGGTGTCATCCTGCAGATCGTCTTCGTGCGTCCGTTGAAAACCGACCGCGAGGCGCTGTCCGTCCTGGTGACCTATGCGCTGGCTCTCGGCATCGAAGGCCTGCTCGGTTATTTCTTCACGTCCAACTACGTGCAGCTCAATGCCTGGTATGACACTGCCAGCTTCCCCATCGGCAGCTTTCACGTCACCTACGTCTACCTCTATGGCTTTCTCCTTTGCCTGGCCATCCTGGGCGCCATCTTCCTCATGCTCTACCGAACGACCTTTGGTGGGGCGATCCGCGCGACGATGCTCAACCGGACAGCAGCGCAGCTCGTTGGAATCGACGTCGACCGCGTGTCGGCGATCACGTTCGGAATCGGCATGGCGACAGCGGCGGCGGGTGGCGTGGTGTTCGGAATGACAAACGCCTTCAATCCCGGCAGCCACTACGACCTGATCTCGAGATTGCTGACCATCATCGTGCTCGGAGGGCTGGGCAGCCTGCGTGGCGCCGTGATCGCTGCGGTCGCGATGCTCGTAATCGAGGACATCACGGCCGTCGTGACGTCGCCGGTCTGGGCGAGCTTCGTCTTCTTCGTCATCCTCATCGTCGTGTTGCTCGTGCGGCCCCAGGGACTATTTGGCTTGAGGGTGCGCGAGCGCGTATGAAACGCCTGCGCGACAGGCGTGTCCTCATGGCTGTCGGCCTGGTCGCGGTTCTGGCGCTAGCCTTTTCACTGCCGGCCATATCGCCCGACTCGGCGACCACGAACATCGCGGTTTTCACAGTCATGTATGTCGGGCTCGCGACCGCCTGGAACATCATGGGCGGCTACACCGGCTACATCTCGCTTGGGCACGCCGGTTTCTTCGGCTTCGGCGCCTACTCCCTCGGCCTCATGCTGGCCAAGCTCGGGGTCGAAGGCGGCTACGGGCCATTCCTTTTCGTCCCCGTGGCTGGCGTCCTTACCGCGCTGCTCGCAGTTTTCGCCGGTTGGTTTGCGCTGCGAACGCGTGCGGCCACTTTCGTCATCGTGACCCTCGCCTTCATGTTCATGCTGCAGCTGCTCGCCGAAAACCTCGTCGGTTTGACAGGTGGTGGCGCGGGGCTCAGCTTTCCGAGCCCACCGTGGCGTGGCGCTGACTACGACGTCCCTTTCTACTACGCGATGCTGACGCTCGCCTTGCTCGGTCTGGGTGCTTCGTGGTCGATCAGGCGCTCCAAGTTCGGGCTTGGCCTCCTCGCCATCCGCGATGACGAGGACAAAGCCCTTGCCGTCGGGGTCCCCGCCAGGGCTTTCAAGCTCACTGCATTCGTCATCAGCGCCGCCCTGGTCGGGATGATCGGCGGGGTGTACGGCTATTACGTGACCTATATCTACCCGCAGTTCGTGGTCGATCCGTTGATCGGAATCTCCATGGTGCTCATGGTTTTTCTCGGAGGGCTCGGCACCCTCTGGGGACCGGTGCTGGGTGCGGTGATCCTCGTACCCGCTCAACTATGGCTGGCATACAACTACGGGGCGAGCCGGCTTTATCTGGTTCTGTACTCAGCGGTCTTCCTGCTCGTCATCCTGCTCATGCCGCGCGGGATCATCCCGTCGGTTCAAGAGTTGATCGCCAGGCGGCGAGCGAGCGCCGCGAGCACGCTGGGAGCTGCGCCTTGAGCCTGCTCCAGGTGGATCACCTCAGCAAGCGCTTCGGCGGCGTCGTCGCTGTCGACGACTGCACGCTCTCGATCCCGGCGGGCGGCATCACGGGGCTCATTGGTCCGAACGGATCGGGCAAGACCACGATCTTCAACTTGATCACCGGCTTCATCCCCAAAGACCAGGGCCAGATCACTTTCAAGTCCCAGCTCATCGACGGTCTTGGGCCCGACAGCGTTTACGCGCGCGGGATCGGCCGCACGTTTCAGCTCGCACGAATCTTCCCGCGCCTCACCGCGCTCGAGAACCTTTTGGTGCCGATCCGTCGCAGAGGATTGCGCGCCCTGTTCTCAAGTGCCGGCTTTAGCCACGAGAGGTCGAAAGCGATGGAGATGCTGGAGTTCCTCGAGATCGCGCACGTCGCCGGCACGCTCGGTGGATCGCTTTCCTATGGGCAGCGCAAGCTGCTCGAGCTGGGCGCCGTGATGATGGCCGAGCCCGAGCTGGTGCTGCTGGACGAGCCGGCCGGCGGCGTCAACCCGGCGCTGCTCGAACGCATAGCCGACCGCCTCCGCACCCTCAACTCGCGCGGAACGACTTTTCTCATCGTGGAGCACAACATGAGCTTTGTGATGAACCTCTGCTCCGAGGTCATCGTGGTGCAGCGAGGACGTCAGATCGCAAGTGGCAAGCCCGACGCCGTGCGCAGCGATCCTGCAGTCCTCGATGCATACCTGGGGGCCTGACATGGCTGCATTGCTCGAGCTGCAGGGCCTGGTTGCCGGCTACGGTGGCGGCGACATCTTGCTCGGTGTCGACCTCACCGTCGACGAGGGCAGCCTGACGTGCATAGTCGGACCCAACGGCGCAGGCAAGTCGACTTTGTTGCGGGTGGTCAGCGGGCTGCTGAGGCCGACTCGCGGGTCGGTGAAGTTTCGTCGCGAGTCGATCGCGACGCTCAGCCCTCGTGCGATTCTCAGTCGAGGCATCGTCCAGGTCCCGCAGGAGCGCAGCCTTTTTCCAACAATGACGGTCTGGGAAAACGTGCGCCTCGGCGCTTACACGGTCCGCGACAGGAGGCTGATTGAGAGGCGCCTGGCGGCGGTGGGCGAGACTTTCCCGATCGTCAAGGAACGCCGCCACGAGCTCGCGGCCTCATTGTCAGGAGGCCAGCAGAAGATAGTGGAGTTCGCGCGCGCGATGATGCTCGACCCATCACTCCTTATCCTCGACGAGCCTTCGATGGGCCTTGACCCGAAGACCCGCACTACCGTTATCAACACGATTCGCGCGATGAACGATGCGGGCCACACGCTTCTCCTCGTCGAGCAGAACGCGCGGTCAGGCCTTGGCATCGCCACGCACGGAGTGGTGATGGAGAGTGGAAGGATCCGGCTGGAGGGCCCTGGGCCTGAGGTGTTGAGCAACCCGGAGATCGGCCGACTGTACCTGGGGGCCGCATGAGCCGGCACGACATCGTCTTCGCAGGCGCGGGCCACAACAACCTGGTCGCCGCCGCCTACG
>DATCPW010000071.1:0-3802 GCA_036569865.1 Candidatus Dormiibacterota bacterium | reverse complement strand
CGAAAAGTTGGATTAGGTTCGCTGTCGCCGCAGTGCTGGCCGGCACCGTGGCCGTCTGATGGTCGTGACCACCAGTCGTACTTTCGGGCCACATCTGGGAGATCGCGAAGTAGTGGGCGCTGCTCGCCGAACGGAACGACGCTAAGTTTCGGCCTCTATCTCGTACGCGTACCAGATAGACCGTCCCGCGCCGGGGACGGAATCGTAGAGTCGCTGCGCCGTCGCGTTGTCCGGCGCGGTGAACCACTGGAGGTGCGCGGCTCCGCGCTGCCGGGTCTCGTCAAGGGCGCTCTGGATCAAAGCCCGGCCGATCCCCTTTCCGCGAATACCCTCTTTTACGAACAGATCGTTCATCAACACGGTCTCCGCCGCCTTGGTGGAGCTGAAGAACCAGTAGAGGTTCGCGAAGCCCACTAACTCTCCGTCGGCCCAGGCCCCCAGCAGGAGCCCATCCTCGCTTGGGTGAATGAAGCGGGAGAAGAAGCGCCGGTTTCGCTCGGTGTCTGGCGTGGCGCCATAGAACGTCTGATAACCGGCAATCAGGGGGAGGACCTGGTCCATCTCTTCTGCCGTTACGGGACGCACGTCAATGTCAGCCACCGCAGCTACCCCCTACGCCGGACCATCACGAAGCGGACGACGCCGGCGACGATCACAAGAACGAGCACCACCCCGATGATCGCGCCGAGAAAGTTGGTCTGCGGCCGCTGGGATGGAGCGTTCTCCGGCCATTTCGCTTTTGGAATCGTTTGGTCGGGCGCCGCGGCGTATTGGGTCTTCGTCTGAGCCGTCGCCAGCTTCAGCACGTTGTCCTTCGCCGATACGAAACCCACGCCGAACATGTCGTTGCCTTTGACAAACGAGAACGCGTCGACGAAGGCAGGCGGAGAGGGAATGATGAGGTGCACGCCGTAGTACGAGTCGATGCCGGCCAACGAGTTTGAGCGCTTGTAGCCCGGGTCGTTCTTGTCCGCCGCCTCTTCGTAACCCAGCCAGCTCTTGGCGCCCCTCTCCCCCTGGAAGGCGATCACAAATTCGATCAGTGCGCGGCCGGTGGAACGCTGGAGCCACTCCATGCCATAGCCGTCGACGAAGCCGTCGTGTATCAGCGTGATTCCGGCCTCCAACGTTTTGGATTGGTATTGCGAGGCATAGGCAGTAGCGTCGAATTGGCCGTGGAATATCCCCGTGCTCACCTGCACGTACCCGGCGGGAGGTGTCGCCAGTAGGGAGCCGAGCGCAGGCGATGGGCTGGGCGCCGCCGACGCGGAGCTCGGGATAACGGCCAAGGCGGCCACCGCCATGGCGCAGAGCGCTCGTCGCACGATTCGTTGAATTATCCGCCCGGTGCGCTCGAACCTATGCGTTCGATCCTGATCGAGTCGCAGGCGGTGATGCGATCTCGTCGAGTCGGGCGCCGGCGTCCACGACGTCCAGCGCCTGATTGACCAGCTCGACGAAGCTTCCCTTGCCGTCGCGGTGCAGCCACTCTCGCATTGCTTCCAGAGCAGCCGTGACGACGATCGTCACGATGACGCGAATCTCGAAATCGCCTGGATCTCTTTCCGAACGCTGCGCTATGAACATGCTCATCAACACCTGCGCCTTCTCCAGCTCCTCCCACAATCGGGCGCGCAGCGCCGGCACCTCGAACCAAAGCCTGCCGCGGGCGAGGATGATTTCGCGGTCGCGCTCGAAGATGCCGCTCATCGCCTCGAGCACATTGCGAATGGAAACGCTCAACGGCTCGCCTGCCGGTCGCTCCGACATCAGCGAGATGATCACGGGGTCGTAGGAGTCGTAGAGGACCAAATCTTCTTTGCTTGGGAAATAGTTGAAGAATGTGCTGGGAGAGATCTCGACGGCGGCGGCGATCTGCTCGACGGTGGTTTGCTCGTAGCCCTGCTTGCCGATCAGGCGCATCGCCTCGTGCTGGATTGATTCGCGCGTCTTTTGCTTCTTGCGTTCGCGCAGGCCTTTGGCAAGTGGCGTGATCGTGTTGGCCACTAGGCGGTGGAGACCTCCACTACCCTCGACGACGCCGGCTGCTCGACTTGTGGCGCTCGCGCCGGCAGGAACAGCGCCATGAGCACCGCCCCCACGACCAGCAAGCCCGCGGTCACCATCAAGACGTCGCTCATCCCTTGAGCGTAAGCGCCATTGGCCGCGATGCGGAGGCTATCGCCGAGTGGCGCCGGGAGATGGTTCGCCGCAGCCGCTGCGACGGCGACGCTCGTCTGGGCTGCCACACGCACCGCAGCCGGGAAGCCGGCAAGCTGCCCGCTCAAGTGCGCCTGGTACGCGCTGTTGAGGAGGCTGCCCATGATCGCCACTCCAAATGAAGCGCCCACGTTTTGGATCGCGCGGGTGAGCGCGCTGCCTGCGCCCGTCTGTCCGGCCGGCAGCGCCCCGAGGATTGCATCCAGGGCTGGGATCATCGTGAACGCGATGCTCAGCCCCATCGCAGCGAGGGCGATCGCGACCAGCCCGTAGCCCGAATCAGCTCCTGCCCGCGAGAGCAGCAGCATGCTCGCCGCAATGCCCAGCATCCCTCCCGCGACCATCACCTTGGCGCCTACGCGCTTCGAGAGCCAGTCGCTGCTCACGGCGCCGACCATCATCGCGGCGATCAGCGGAAGCAAACGGACACCCGTGCCCTGCGCGTCGTTGTGCTGCACGACCTGCAGATATGGCGACAGAACGAACAGGACCCCGGTCATCGCAAAGCCAACGATCGTGAAGGCCACTGTCGACAGGGCGAACCGACGGTTTCGAAAGAGATTGAGATCGACAAGGGGAGCGCTCGTGCGCAGCTGCCAGGCGATGAAGGCGACGATCAGCAGCGCACCGCCGGCGATCGGGCCGGCGACCTGGGGGCTGGCCCAGCCTTGCACGGGCTCTTCGATGATGCCGTACACCAACCCGGTCACGCCGATCATCTCGAGGAGTGCCCCGAGCCAGTCCAGCCTTCGTGGATTCGGATCGCGGCTCTCGGGCACGAAGAACCAAACGCCGATGACCGCGATCACGACAACGGGCGCGTTGATGAGGAAGATCGAGCCCCAGTCGTAGTGCGTGAGCAGCCAGCCGGCGACGAGCGGACCAAGCGGCAGACCGATGAACGCGCCCGCACCGGAGATGCCGATGGCGCGCTGCCTCTCGTCTTCGGCAAACATCGATGGCAGGATCGAGGTCACGAGCGGCAGGACGATGGCGCCGCTGGCGCCCATCACCACGCGCATGAGAATGAGGCCGTTGGCAGAGGTCATCTGGCTGGCGATCACCGACGAGATGCCGAATGTAACGAGGCCGATCAGGAGCAGGCGGCGACGCCCGAAGCGGTCGCCGAGCACGCCGGCGGGCAACATGAAGCCGGCCAGGGAGAGGGTGTAGGCGGCGGACATCCATTGGAGCTGGTCGGTGGTGGCATCGAGCCTGGCCGAGAGGGTGGGCAGGGCCGTGATGAGGATCGTGATGTCCAGGCCCAGGACGAGGCCGCTGACGCTGAGCGCGGCCAGCCCGAACCACCGCCCGGGGAGCCTTTGGCGCTTGTCACCGCTTCGAATCTCTGCCATTTCCCACTCCTGCGCTTTAGTCAAGTCACAGTATAACTGGAGTGGCTCTAATAATCTAGCGCCTGTAAGTATCAGGCTGTGGCGCAGGGTCGGTTAGAGTCGGAGCCGGCTGTGCGGATTGGCACCGTGGTTCCGATGGGTGACGGCGACTCTCACGAGGGGACGCCGGAGTGGGCCGAGATCCGTCGATTCGCTCAGCATGCGGAGGGGGTCGGGGTCGATTCGCT
>DATCPW010000070.1:0-4471 GCA_036569865.1 Candidatus Dormiibacterota bacterium | reverse complement strand
GCCTCGTTGAGGCAGGGCATCACGATCGAGACCTCGACGGCGGTGGGCGTCGATGACGTCTGCTTGGACGCGCGCTGGGCGACCGACATTCAGATCAGCCTAACGCCCGGGAAAAGAAATGACCCCGACGGATCGCCTCTTGAGTGCTGGTACCTGCCTTGCGGCCTGTTCCTGCTCTCTCGAACGTGTCCCTCGGGGCCACGGCCAACACTAAGGGACGCCTGGTTCTGAGTGCAACATAAAAGATTAGTTCGCCGCCAACCAACGATTTATTGCTTGACAAGGGCACGCGTCGTGCCGTCAAAGGCGATCAGTACAGAATGTTTTTGCCGCCGTCGACCACCACGTCCTGGCCGGTCAGCATGTCGTTCTCCACAAATGCCATCACGGCCTGCGCGACATGGTCCGCAGTCGCAACCCCACCCAGCGGCGTGGTCGCCGTAGTCGATGTCGCCTGCGAATCCGCAGCCTCAGCGTCAAATTGCCGCAGCCATCGCGTCGACACCAGGCCAGGCGACACCGAGTTGACGCGAACCTCTGGAGCGAGCGCAACCGCGAGTGCACGTGTCAGCTGAAGCACGCCCGCCTTCGAGACGGCATACACGATCGATGAACCCGTCGCCCGATGACCCGCGATCGATGCCACGTTGACGATCGCCCCGCTTGTCTTGCGCAGCTCTGGCGCGGCCGAACGACAGCAGTAGAAGGTTCCCTTCAGGTTGACCTTGAGAATCTCGTCCCACACCTCATCCGTGAGCGCATCGAGGTCGGGATGCTCGATGAAGCGCGTGGTGCCGGCGTTATTGATCAGGACATCGAGGCGGCCGTAGCGATCCTTCACGGCGCCGATCATCGCCGTGACCTCACTTTCGTTTGAGACGTCGGCCTTGTAGGCCATGGCGTCTGGGCCGATAACGATGAGCTCTGCAGCCGTTGTCCGCGCATCCTTGTCGGAGCGCGAATAGTTGACGACGACGGCTTCGGCCCCAGCCTTCGCCAACCGCAGGCAAACGGCCCGCCCGATACCGGTGCCACCACCGGTCACGAGCGCAACCCGTCCGTTTAAGTCCATGCGAGACTAGAGCCTAAGCCATGCCTGTGAGTCTCAAGCGCGCCAACGCCGTAATCGACAAGGCCATCACCAAGGCGAGCCAGATCGGCATCAAGGTGACGGTTGCCATCGTTGACGAGGGCGGGCACCTCATCGCGCTCAGCCGGATGGACGGCGCCATCCCACTCTCCCCTCAATTGGCCGAGGCGAAAGCCGTTGGCGCGGCCATGTTCGGGCGTGACGGCGAAGCCCTCGCGAAGATGGCGCAGGACAGGCCGGGCTTCTTCAGCGCGGCCGACAGGCTGGTCCGTGTACCGCTAATACCGGGACTCGGATCCGCGCTCATATCGGAAGACGGGAAAGTGATCGGTGCCGTCGGCGTCAGCGGCGGCCGTCCCGATCAAGACCTCGAGTGCGCCCAGGCCGGGCTAATGGAGCCCTAGAGTCCTCATCGCCTCGTAGACGGCGCCCGCCTTCGTCAGGCGACTCGAGTAGAGAACCAGGCGGTCGGCACGCCACGGCTCTATGTGAGGCATCCCAGGGAGCTCCGGCAACCTCGCCCCGATGCGAGATCGCGCTCGCGCCAGCGTCAGGTGAGCCTGGTATGGCCTCGACTCCGGCGGCAATCCAGCCCGCAAGCACTCCTCCTCCACCTGCGCAGCCAGCGCGACGGCTGCATCGGCCCCTGCTCGCAGGCCGAGCCACACCACCCGCGCAGCGCGGCCGCGACCGAAAGTGCCCACGTTGCCGAGCTCCATCTCGAATGCCGCGAGCGGGCGCTGCGCCAGCGAATCCGCAACTGCCTCGACCACGGCTCTCTCAACGGTGCCGACAAACCGGATCGTGAGGTGGAGATTCTCCTTCGGCGTCCAGCGAAACTCCGGCGCGAGCTGCGCGCACGCAGCGATGAATTGGGCCAACACTTCGCGCTGAGGCTCGGGGACGGGCAACCCGAAGAACGCGCGGACTCTCAGCGGGGGCGGGTCTTCTTCTTCCAGTTCTCCCGAGCCCATTCGCTCGGCCGGGTTGGGCGCCAGCCGAAGCGCGCGCTGACGGAGTCGATGCCGTCCGCGATGTTGTCGAGCTGGAGGGTGTTGATCTCGTCAGGGGTCACGATTGGGTTGGAGAGCATGGCCTCCATTGCCATCGCGCCCGGGATGAGAAGCATGGTGGGGAGCTTCATCTTGGGCTTCTTGATCCCGCGAGCCTGGATGAACCAATTGAGCATGGTTTCGAAGGTCACCACCTCCGGGCCGCCGAGCTCAACGATCGTGCTGAGGAGCTCCGGCTTGCTGATCGCCTCGACCACGCAGCGGGCGGCGTCCTCGCGCAGGATCGGTTGGAACCTGGCCTGGCCGCTGCCGGGGATGACGATCACCGGCCCAAAGCTCGTTTGCTGCTCGAAAGCCTCAACGAAGCCACCCTCCTCCGCCAGCACGGCCGAGAAACGCAGGATGGTGCCGGCCACGCCTGACTTGGCGAGCTCCTGCTCGCCCATCCACCGCGACGTCAGGTACTTGTAGTGGGGATCCAGCCGGGCGCCGATCGCGCTCACGAGGAGGACCGACCTCACGCCTGCGGCTTTCGCAGCCTCGGCCATGATGCGCGGACCGTCGACGTTGACCTCCAGGAAGGACTGTGGGCGGTTGCGGCGAACCGCTACCAGGCTGATGATGTGCTCCACGCCCTGGGCCGATTGCGCGAGGGCGGCGGGATTCAGCGCGTCGCCCACCACCACTTGTGCACCGCGAATCTTGAAGCCGGCCGCCTTCATGGGATCCCGCACGAGGACCCTCAGCTGGTGGCCGGCGTCGATCAGCTTGTGCGCGACACCACGCCCAAAAAAGCCAGTCGAGCCCAATAGCAGAACCCTCGCCACGGGTCAGATCGTAACCGAGGGCATACTGAGCTCAGATCTATGACTGGGCAAAGTGCAGCGGTTATCGGCTTGGGGATCCTTGCCGCTTTGCTCGGCGTCGGAGGCATGGTCGCGGCGGTCCGGACACGCAGGCGGCGGGCTGAGATCGCGCCCACGTACGGCTCGACCGGCGGCATTTTCTACACAGGGGTGCAGCTCGGCTGCTCAGGCGCGCTGTTTCTCGGCGGGGTGATCCTGATCATGGTGGTGCTGCTGGCGAAGCGGTAGCTGGGGGTTTATTTCCTGGCCACACAGGCGACCATGCCGTCGGCGGGGGGGTGACCGCTCGCCCCGAGCGGCGGACGCTAGATGATGTTGCGCTCCGTCACCAGCGAGCCGCGCGCAAAGCGTTCGAACGCGAACGACGAGACGTCGATCTCCGATTTCTTGTCAAGCAGCAGCTGGGTCAGCAGCAGCGCTGCCGCCGGGGCCTGCATGAAACCGTGCCCGCTGAAGCCGGCAGCGCACCAGAATCCCTCAACCTCTGCGATCGGCCCGAGGATCGCCTGGTGATCCGGGGTGGATTCGTACAGGCCGGCCCACGCCGTCTTGACACCAGCGCCCGCGAGGGCCGGCGCTCGCCGTGCCGCCTGCTCGAACATCCTCTCGAGGAACTCCCAGTTGACGTCGATCACAAAGGACGGTGGCTCGGTCCTATCGCTCATACCCATCAGCACGCCGTCCCCTTCCGGATGGAAGTAAAGCGACGTGTGGAAATCGACAGTCATCGGCGTGTTGCGCGGAACCGCGGGGAAGGTGCTGGTGACCGCGATGTGACGCCGATAAGGAAGCACCGGGATCTCGAGCCCGGCCATGCGGCCGATCGAGGCCGCCCACGGCCCTGCGCAGTTGATCACCAGCCGGGTGGCGATATAGCCGGCCGAGGTGCGAACCCCCCGCACTCGGCCTGACGCGATGTCAATGCCGGTGACCTCGACGCCCTCTTTCAGGCGGGCGCCCAGGCGCCGGGCGGCCGCCGCGTAACCAAAGGTGACGTCGTTCGGGCTCGCGATGCCGTCGGTGGGGCAGAAGGTGCAGCCCAGGACATCCTCGACGTTGAGCACCGGCACCATCTTCGCGGCCTCGGTGGGATCCACCCACCGCGCCTCGGTGAGGCCGACGCGATGCCACATTTCCATGTTGCGGCGAAAGTCCTCGACCTGCTGGGGCTGCGTGAAAACGAAAAGGTAGCCAATCTGGCGGAAGTCGGCAGGGTGTCCGGTCTCCTGCTCGAAAGACTCGAGCAGCTTCACCGACAGCCGCATCACCCTGACATTGTCCTCGGTCGAGAACTGCTGGCGCACGCCGCCAGCACACTTTCCTGTCGACTGCGACCCCAGCGTCTCCCTCTCGAGGAGCACGACGTCGACCTTGCGCTTCGCCAGCTGGTAGGCGAGCGCGCAGCCGCTGATGCCGCCCCCGACGATTACAACGTCAGCGCTTTCCATTCCAGGACATTCCCCAGAACTCGAAGATGAGCTTCAACGCGGCGAAGCTGGTGA
>DATCPW010000069.1:0-15462 GCA_036569865.1 Candidatus Dormiibacterota bacterium | reverse complement strand
GCTCCACCCGGTTCAGGTGGTTGTGATTCCGATCACCGATGCGCAGATCGAGTACGCGCGTGTCATCGAGGCCCGCTTGCGCAAGGCGAAGCTGCGAGTCGAGGTCGACGATCGCCCTGAGCGCATGCAGCGCAAGATCCGTGACGCGCAGGCGCGCAAGGTGCCTTACATGACCATCGCCGGAGCGCGCGAAGCGGAAGCGCAGCACGTCAACGTGCGCGACCGCGCGGGCAACCAGACCGACGAGCCCTTAGACGACTTCGTGCAGCGCGTGGTCCAGGAGGTCGCCGAGCGCCGACACGCCTAGCGTCCCGGAGCGGGACGCTCAGCTGTCGAGCTGGATATCGATCTCCGAGTGCTGGCCTCGGCCCAACAGGGTCACGGTGCCTACCGTCTGGGGTCTCGACTTGCGCTGGAAACTGAGAACGCCATTGGCGGTATCTGAGGACACGATCGTCCAATCACCGGAGCCGAGCTGCTGCTCGTAATAGGTCGTGACTGTCGCGGCGCTGTCGTTGGAGTTCAACACCATGGTGCACCGGCTGTTGTCACCGGTTGAGACGCCTGCGCCAACCTTGGTGTTCTCGCTCACGACCGAGGCGCCTGGATAGCTCGGGAAATCAGGGGGTAGGCAGCTGAACCCACCGCTCTGGAACCTGTTGACCAGGGAGTAGATACCGAATCCGCCCCCGATCACTCCCAGCACGAGGAGCACTCCGCAGCCCCCAACCAGCCACCAGATCCACCCTCGCGAGCGCCCGGCGGGCGGCAGCTGCCCGGGTTGGACAACCGGATCCGAAGACATGGCTGCATCGTAAGGCCCCCGCGAGGCAGGCGTTTTGCGCATCGATGCCCCTTTTCCGGTACCATCCTCCAACTGAAGCAGGGGACCTACCCTCACCCACAGAGCGAAGCTCGACTGGGTACGGAAAGGCGGATGGCCTCGGCTATCCGTTTTATTTTGTTTGGAGGACGAAGACAACACTGAATTTGGCCGAGGTAATGTCTCATCGCGTTTAAGGAGCTAAGGATCAACGATCAAATCCGCACCTCCGAAGTGCGGCTGATCGATGACCAGAACAACCAGCTCGGGGTGCTCTCCCTCGATGCCGCTCTGCGCATCGCAAGCGAGAAGGGACTCGACCTCGTTGAGGTGGCGCCACAGGCTCAGCCGCCTGTCTGCCGGCTGATGGATTACGGACGCTTCAAGTTCGAGACCATCAAGAAGGAGAAGGACCAGCGGCGCAAGCAGAACGTCATCAAGCTCAAGGAGATGAAGCTCCGCCCCAAGGTGGCGGAACACGATTTCCAGACCAAGTTCAAAGGGTTGAAGCAGTTCCTCGAAGCAGGCGAAAAGGTGAAAGTGACGATCATGTTCAGAGGTAGGGAGATGGTCCACCAGGACATCGGGAGAAGGATCCTGGACCGGGTGGCTGATAACGCGAAGCAGTTCGCGGTCGTCGAGCGCGCCCCGCTGCTCGAAGGCAAGAACCTATTCATGATCCTCTCCCCGAGCCGCCAGTCGGCTCCCCAGGCTGCCACCCCGGCGGCAGCGCCGGCCGCACCCCAAAACGCCACCCAGACCGCCACAAAGGAGCCCGCCACCAGTGCCTAAGATCAAAACCCGCAAGGCGTTCGCGAAGAGGATCCGGGTCACCAAGACCGGCAAGCTGATGCGCGCGGCCTCCTGGCAGAGCCACCTGCTCGAGCACAAGTCGAAGAAGCGCAAGCGCAACTACGAGAACGAGCAGCCGGTATCTCCGTCCGACCGCAAGGAAGTTCGCCGGGCGCTCGGAATCTGACATGGCACGAGTCAAGCGAGGAGTCCCCGCACACCGGCGTCACAAGGCGATCCTTGATCGCGCGAAGGGCTTCCGGCTTTCCAAAAAGCTTCTCTTCCGTCCCGCGAACGAAGCCGTCCTTCACGCTCTCGCGTACGCGTTCCGCGACCGGCGGCGGCGCAAGCGCGAGATGCGGGCGCTCTGGATCGCCCGTATCAACGCGGCCTCGCGCCAATCGGGTCTTCCTTACAGCAAACTCATGCACGGCCTTCGCCAGGCCGGAGTGGAGATCGACCGCAAAGTGCTGGCTGACCTGGCCGTGCGCGACAGCGGTTCCTTTGCTCGGCTGGTGGAGGTTGCAAAGAAAAGCCTCTGACCAGCCGATAACTAGCCCGGAGAACGAGGTCGTTCGCAGGTTGCAGCGCCTCGCCCGCCGGCGCGAGCCAGGTTTCGCCCTCCTGGAAGGTCCGCGCGTGGTCGCGGAGGCGGCCGCCGCAGGGGTCGAGCTCGAGCTGATCGCGGTGCGGGAGGGCGACGACTCCCCGGTGGACGCCCCTCGACGCATTACCCTGTCGCGCGGCGTGTTCCGCTCGATCAGCCACACTGTCACGCCGCAAGGAGTGATCGCGATCGCCAAGGTGCGCGAATGGACGGCCGACGAGGCGATCGCGATTGCGCGCAAGCAACGATGGCCACTGGTGGTGCTCGACCGGGTGCAGGATCCCGGCAACGTCGGCGCCATCTGCCGTACCGCTGCCGCAGCCGGCGCGCCTGCCCTCGCTCTGCTCGAAGGCTGCGCCGATCCGTATGGGGCAAAGTCGGTTCGCGCATCGGCGGGCAACGTGTTCCGCCTGACTGTCGCGCGCGCCGTGTGGGATGACCTGGCCGGGCTGGATGGGTTCGGCGCCGCGGCAGCTGGAGGCGCGCCGCTCGCCGAGGCTCCGATCGAGAACGCGGGCATGATCGTCCTCGGGAGCGAGGCGCACGGCCTTTCGAGAGACAACCTAAAGCTGGTGACGGTTCCGCTCGGTGGCGGGGTCGAGTCGCTCAACGTGGCGGCGGCCGCAGCGCTGCTCCTGTTCGAAGTCCGCCGCAGGCTGGCAGCATGAGCGACCCGTCAAGCCTGACCAGGGAAGCGCTCGCTGCGATCGCTAAGGCTGGCACCGAGGGCGAGCTCGAGACCATCACCCTCGATTACCTGGGGCGCAAGAGCGGGCAGATAACAAAGTTGCTGACGGGCATCGGCCAGTTGGCGCCTGCGCAGCGAGCCGCGCTCGGCCAGTCCGCCAATGAGGCGAAGCGCACCATCGAAGCCGCCCTCGACAGTCGCCGAGCGGGGCTGGAAGGCGCCCGCCTGGCTGACATCGCTGAAACGGAGGCGATCGATGTCACCTTTCCGGGCCCGCCCCTGGGTCGAGGCCATCTCCACGTTCTGACGCAGGTGCAGCGGCAGATTGAGACGGTCCTGGAGAGCCTGGGCTACAAGGTTGAGCTAGGTCCCGAGGTCGAAACCGAGTGGTACAACTTCGAGGCGCTCAACATCTCGGCGGGCCATCCAGCTCGCGAGAATTGGGACTCCTTCTATTTCACCCCGCAGCTGCTGTTGCGTGCGCACACGTCGCCAGTGCAGATCCGCGCGATGCAGCGATTGAAGGAACCGCCTATCTACATCATCACGCCAGGGAGGTGCTACCGACGCGACGCGCCTGAGGCCACGCGACTGCCGTACTTCAGCCAGGTCGAGGGCCTCGCCGTGGACCGCGGGCTGACGGTCGGCGACATGAAGGGCACGCTCCTTTACATGATGCAGTCGCTGTACGGGAGCGAGAGAAAGGTGCGCGTCAGGCCGAGCTACTTTCCTTTCACGGAACCGAGCTTCGAGTTCGACGTGTCATGCGGAATATGCGGCGGCGCCGGTTGTAAGAGCTGCCGTCACAAAGGTTGGATCGAGGTCGGCGGTTGCGGGATGGTGCATCCGCAGGTGCTGCGCAACGGTGGCATCGACCCTGAGAAATGGAACGGCTACGCGTGGGGCTTCGGGATCGAACGTATGGCGATGAGCAAGTACAACGTCGAAGACATACGACTGTTCTACGAATCAGACCTGCGCTTCCTGGAGCAGTTCTAAGTGTCCGGCGAATGAAGGTCAGCTACGAGTGGCTGGCGGATTTCGTCGACCTCGATGGGGTTACGCCTAAAGACGCGGCTGCGGTGCTCACTCGCCTTGGGCTCGAGGTCGAGACCATGACGGTCGTCGACCTGTCTCAGATCATCGTGGGCAAGGTCCTCGAGCAGATACCGCACCCGAAGTCGCGCAACCCGTTGTGGGTCCACCAGGTCGACCTCGGCGATCACGTCGAGCAAATCATCGCTGGGGCTCCAAACGCAGTCCCAGGATCACTGGTCCCGGTTGCCATGCCCGGCACCACGGTGCCAAACGGCAAGCTCGTCAAGGACCTCAACATCGCCGGCTACAAGGCGAGAGGCATGCTGTGCTCGGCGGAGGAGCTGCTGCTCGGCGACGACCACTCCGGCATCCTGATCCTCAACTCAGGGAAGCCTGGAGATTCGCTCGAGTCGGTGATTCCGAGCCAGGTGACGATGGACATCGAGGTCACCTCCAACCGCCCCGACTGCATGGGGCATCTTGGGGTGGCACGCGAGCTGGCTGCGGGACTCGACAGGCCGATGAAGGTCGACTTCATGCCGGCATTCACAGGCACGGCGAACCCGCCGGGCCGCGACCTCGTCAAGGTTTCAGTCGACGAACCCGACCTGTGCGCTCGTTACATCGGTGGCGTCATCAAGGGCGTGAAGGTAGGCCCGAGTCCCGAATGGCTTCAGCGCCGCCTGCGCGCATGTGGCGTAAGGCCCATCAACAACGTCGTCGACATCACGAACTACGTTCTGCTCGAGTACGCGCAGCCGCTTCACGCATTCGACCTCGCGAAGCTCTCCCCAGCCGAGATCCACGTAAGGAAGGCCCGTGCCGGCGAAAAGCTCCTTTGCCTCGACGGCATCGAGCGCGAGCTCAGCCCCGAAATGCTCGTCATCGCCGACAGCCGGCAGCCCGTGGCGATCGCGGGTGTCATCGGAGGGGAGGACAGCGCGGTCACCGATGGAACCACGGAAATCCTCCTCGAGGCCGCAACCTTCAACGGTTCGAGCGTGCGCCAGACAGCGCGAGAGCTCGGGCTTCGGACCGAGGCATCGTCTCGATTCGAGAAAGGCCTGCCAGCTGAGCTGGCCCTGGCCGGCGCGCGCCGCGCGGCATCGCTGATCGCAGAGCTTGCCGGCGGCAGTGTCCATCGCGAGTGGGCCGACGTCTACCCGCGCCCCCAGGAGCCCGTGCGCGTGAGACTCCGACCCGGATTGGTGGACGATGTGCTCGGCCTGCACGTACCCCTGGAGGAGGCAGAGTCGATCCTCAAGCGCCTGAACTTCCACGTGAGGCCCCTTGAGGATGGCGATTGGGATGTGCTGCCGCCCGTCTTCAGGCTCGACGTCACGATCCCCGAAGACCTCGTCGAGGAGGTCGGGCGCGTCTATGGGTACGATCGCGTGCCGCCCACCTTGCCAGGACACCGCCGGGACAGATGGATGCCTGCCGTCGACAGCATCGGCCGGCGCCTTGATCAGGCTCGCGAGGTCCTTGCCGGGGCGGGGTTCACCGAGACATGGAACCCGGCGCTAATTTCGGGCCGCGTGCTCGAGAGCCTGCGTATAGATGCGCATGCAATGCGGGTCTCAAACGCTTTAAGCGATGACATGGACACGTTGCGAACCTCGCTACTTCCCTCACTCGTCGGCGTTGTCGCGCTCAATCGCGACCGCGGGCGACAGGACATCCGCGTCTACGAGATCGCCAGCGCCTTCTTGGCTCCGGTGGGCGACAAGTCCGAACAGCCTGTCGAGCCGATGCGCCTCGGGGTCGTGGCCAGCGCCGGCGCGAGCGCTGAGGCAGGACGGACTGCTTTCTACGCGATGAAGTCGGTGCTCGACGCCTCCTTTGCGGTCGTTGGCGCTCCGCCTTGCACGTACCAGCGTGGCGCTCAGGAGCTGTTCCATCCCGGCCGGTGCGCCGCAGTCGTCCTGGACGGCCGGCTGCTCGGCTACATAGGGGAGCTGCATCCGACTGTGGCCTCCACTTTCAAGATCGAAGGCAGGCTGGTGGCCATCGAGATCGACGTGGAACCAGTGCTTGCGGCCGCGCGAATTCCTCGAGCACAGCCTCTGCCACGGTTCCCGGCGATCGAACGGGATCTCGCGGTGGTGGTCGAGGACCACGTTGCCGCAAGCGCTTTGCTTGCCACGATCAAAGAGGTCGGTGGGGACTACCTGGAGCAGGCGCATGCATTCGACGAATACCACGGTCCGCAAGTTCCCGAAGGGCATAAGAGCATTGCGTTCACCTTGACTTTCCGCAGCCCCGAGCGCACCCTGACGGACGCCGAAGTCGACAAAGTGATGACAGAGACCAAGCTCGGACTGCAGAAAAGGCACAAGGCGAGGTTCCGCGAATGACCTGGCTCGACGCTCTTCCGGTCGTGCTCGTCATCGTGTACGCCGCGCTCGGGGTGTTCACCGGGCTGCTGCGGCGGGTGATCGGACTCATCGCGCTTTATCTGGCATTCGTCGGCGCCACGAACATGGGTCTGCAGGCAGGGGGCATCCTTCAGCAGTCTTCAAACCTCGAGGTCCCTGACGCGCGGATCTACGGGTTCTTCGGGATCGTGGTTGCCGTCATCCTCATCGTCGAGGCAGCGGCACAGCTCGCGAGCAGCCAGATCCAGGTCGGCGCGCTCGTGTTCAACCGGGTCCTGGGCGTCATCATCGGCCTTATGACCGCGATCATCGTGTCGGTCCTCGTCACCAACGAGATGATCGCTGCCGGCACACCGTTTGGTGGCGGAGCGCTCGACCCGCTGCAACAGTCGATCCGCGACGCGGCGCAGGGCTCACACCTCGCAGTACCGCTGACCCACGCCATCGGCAAGCCGATAGTGACGATCTTCGGGCTGGCGCTGCCCGCCGACCCTCAGATCTACTTCAGCCAAAGCCCAGTTAGTTAGTAGTGCGGTGAGCGAGTTCTTCGAGCGCCTGCGCGAGCGGGCGGTGGAGATCCACGTCGAAGACCACCTGCGCTCGCGACTGGAGCGTGGCGACAAGCTGCGCGTAAAGCTGGGGCTCGATCCAACAGCGCCCGACCTGCACGTCGGCCACCTCGTGGTGCTAGACGCGCTGCGTGCCTTCCAGGACGACGGTCACGTCGTGGTGCTCATCGTCGGCGACTACACAGCGCTCATCGGCGACCCGAGCGGACGCTCGGAAACACGACCGGTGCTGAGCCGCGAGCAGATCGACGCAAACGCGAAAACCTACTTCGACCAGATCTATCTAGTGCTCGATCGAAAACGCACCGAGGTCCACAGCAACTCCGAGTGGCTCGGTGCGATGGGCGCCGCTGATGTGTTGCGGCTCATGGGCAAGGCCACGCTGCAGCAGGTTCTCCAGCGCGAGGACTTCGCTGAGCGGTTGAAGGCGGGGACGCCAATCGGCGCGCACGAGATCCTGTATCCGTTCAACCAGGCCTACGACTCCGTGGCGATCAGAGCCGACGTCGAGATCGGTGGCACCGACCAGCTGTTCAACCTGCTGTTCGGCCGCGAGATCCAGAAGGCCTACGGCCAGGAGCCGCAGGACATCGCAGTGTTCCCACTGCTCGAGGGACTGGACGGCTCGCAGAAGATGAGCAAGTCCCTCAACAACTACATCGGCCTGACCGAGCCGCCCGCAGAGATCTACGGCAAGACGATGTCGATCCCCGATTCGCTGACCGAGAAGTACCTGCGACTTGTCTCAGGCCTGAGCGGATCCGAGCTCGACCGTGTGCTGGCGCTCAAGCCTCGTGACGCCAAAGCCGCGCTCGCCAGGCAGCTGGTTAAGCGCCTGTACGGCGAGGACGCGGCGGTGCAAGCAGAGGCTGACTTCGACCGCCAGTTCAGGCAGCGTCAAGCGCCAGAGGAGATGGACGAATTCGACGCAACAAACCTGGACTTGGTTACGACGCTTGTTGATTCTGGCCTAGCCCCGTCAGGTCGAGGTGAGGCGCGAAGACTGGTTTCTCAAGAGGGCGTCAGGGTGAATGGCGTAAAGGTGGGCCTCGACCATCGGTTTGAGGATGGCCAAACTCTGTCGGTAGGTAAGAGAAAGTTCATTCGAATTCGCGTGAGATAGAATCATCGAAAGCATGTTCGGAGTACGCAGCGGAGCGAACAACTAAGTGTCCGGCCATTCGAAATGGGCGGGTATCAAGCACAAAAAGGCCATAGTCGACGCCAAGCGCGGCCAGGCCTTCACCAGGGCCAGCCGCGAGATCCTGATCGCCGCCAAAGAGGGCGGGGGCAACGTCGATGGCAACTTCCGCCTGCGCCTCGCCGTGCAGAAAGCACGCGAGATCAACATGCCAACCGACAAGATCCAGAACGCGATCAAGCGCGGCACCGGAGAGCTGGCGGGCGAAAAGCTGGAAGAGATCCGCTACGAGGGCTATGGCCCCGCCGGCGTGGCTGTGATGGTCGACGCGTTCACCGACAACCGAAATCGCACGTCGGCGTCGATCCGGCACCGCCTGTCCAAGTTCGGTGGAAACCTTGGCGAATCCAACTCGGTGGGGTGGATGTTCGAGCGCAAGGGTGTCATCTCGGCCGACGCGGGCAAGAACGACCCCGAAGATGTAGGCCTCGCTGCGATCGAAGCGGGGGCCGATGACGTGCAGGTTGAAGGCAAGTCGGTCGAGGTCACCACCCCGCCTGCCGCTTTCGAAAAGGTCAAGGCGGCGATGGAGGTCATGGGGGTCACCATCGACAACGCCGAGATCACGATGCAGCCGAAACAGACAGTCGCAGTGGGGGAGGACAAGGCTGCAGCTGTTCTGAGAATGATGGAGTCACTGGAAGAGGACGACGACGTCCAGCAGGTCTACGCCAACTTTGATATCCCCACAAACGTCCTTGAACGCGTCTCAGCACAGGTGTAGAACCAGATGGATAGATGTCGAGCGCAGCAAACGGGCTAATCCTAGGAATCGATCCCGGCCTCGCCGGCACCGGGTTCGCTTTGCTCTCCGGCTCCAATCTCGTCTTGTCGTGCAGCACGCTCGTCACAAAACCGGGACGCGATGGAGCAAGGCTGCTGGCCATCACCAAGCATCTACGCGAACTCCTCGCTGACCATCCGCCCTCAGAGGCTTCGCTCGAAGAGCTTTTCATGGGCCGCAACACATCCAGCGCGATTGGAGTGGCGCAAGCGCGTGGCGCCATCCTCGCGGTGCTCGAAGAGTGCGGCGTGCCCGTCTTCGAGTACAAGCCGAGCCAGGTCAAGATGGTCCTCACGGGCTACGGCAATGCGGACAAGGCGCAGATCGCCCGCATGCTCGGGGCACAGGTGAAGGTGCCCGAAGGTCGGGTCGACGCCCACGCGATGGATGCCATCGCAATCGCCGTGTGCCATGCGCGCAGCCGCAAGCTCTCGCAGGTCGCGCGTTGATCGCGCACCTCAGCGGTGTCGTTCGCCGCGCAGGACCCGACTTCGTCGTTCTCGACGTTGGCGGAGTGGGCTATCTCGTCAGCGTGAGCGCGACCACGCGGCAGAAGATTCCAGCGCCTGGTGGTGAGTACGAGCTGCACATCCACACTGTCGTCCGCGAAGACCAGCTCGCCCTGTATGGCTTTGCATCAGTGGAAGAGCTGGACCTTTTCGAGATGTTGATCCAGGTGGATGGGGTTGGCCCCAAGGTCGGCCTGAACATCCTCAGCGCGGCCAGCCTGGAGATCCTCAAGCGCGCCATCGTCAGCGAGGATCCCGCTCCCATCCGCCGAGCCAATGGAGTAGGCGCTCGCACTGCCGCCAAGGTCATCATCGAGCTGAAGCCGAGACTCGACGCGATTGCGGAGGTCGAGGTGATCCCACGGGCAACCGCCCTGGCAGGCGATGGGGTGGTCCCGAAGGCGGTCGAATCGGCGCTGCGCAATCTGGGCTTCTCTTCGCAGGAGGCGCGAACCGGCCTGGAATCGGTGGACTGGAGAACGACCCCGTCCACACAAGAGGCGCTCGCGGTTGCGCTCAAAGCGCTCGGCAGCGGAGCGCGACCATGACGGGCAACGCCGGAGTGCCGCCCCGAGACGATCCCGTCCTCGACCCGCGGGGCGATGACGACCAGTTCGACCTCACGCTGCGCCCCCGTTTGCTGTCCGAATACGTCGGCCAAGAGCAGGTCCGCCAGAACCTCAGCATCCTGCTCGAGGCCGCGCGGCGCCGAGGTGAGCCGGTGGAGCACGTCCTCCTGAGCGGGCCGCCCGGGCTCGGCAAGACGACGCTCGCGCACATCATCGCCAACGAGCTTGGGGTCGCGATCAAGGTCAGCTCTGGGCCGGCCATCGATCACCAGGGCGCATTGGGGTCGATCCTCCTGAACCTCAACACACGCGATGTCTTCTTCATCGACGAGATCCACCGGCTCAGCAGCGTGGTGGAGGAGTCGCTCTACCCGGCACTGGAGGATTTCAGGTTCGACGCGGTGCTGGGCAAGGGGGTGGGCGCCAGCGCGGCGTCGCTGCCCCTGCCACATTTCACCTGCGTCGGCGCCACCACCCGGCAGGGTTTGCTCAGCGGGCCGCTGCGTGACCGTTTCGGCGCCGTCTACCGGCTCGACTTCTACACGAAGTCCGAGCTCGAGAGCATCGTGAAGAGGTCGGCGCGCATCCTCGACATCGAGATTCATGACGACGCGGTCGCGGAGATCGCGCGTCGCGCGCGCGGCACACCTCGAATCGCGAACCGCCTGCTCCGCCGCGTCCGCGACTACGCGCAGGTCCGCGGCGACGGACGCGCGACGGTTGACACGACCAGGCTGGCGCTGGGCATGCTCGAGATCGACGAGCTTGGCCTCGAGCTGCTCGACCGCCAGCTGCTGGAGACGCTGATCCTTAAGTTCAAGGGCGGGCCAGTCGGCCTCGACACCATCGCCACATCGCTTTCGGAGGAGCCGGAGACGATCGAGGACGTGCATGAGCCCTACCTGATCCAGATCGGCTTCCTGGCGCGCACCTCGCGGGGCCGAGTCGCCACCGAGCTCGCATACAGGCACCTGGGCCTGGTCCCACCAGACCCCGGCCCGCAGCAAACCCGCCTACTCTGATCTTCCGCCGGCGGTAGGTCCGCGAGCGGCCTGGAGCATCGGGATCCGGCCGGAACGTAAACTTCTCGGGCTGTGCAATACGTTCTCAGCTGGCTGGTTCGCCTGCTCGTGGTCGTGGTCCTGATGTTCTCGCTGTTCATCGACGGGGCGGGCTACATCTACAGGATCGTCAACCACTACCCGCTGACCGGGAACGTCCCCGGCCTGCCGCCGAACTTCGGGGGCTGGCAGATTTACGTCCACAAGGGCCTGGACCTGTCGGGCGGCACCCACATCGAGTACCAGCTGGTCAACTTTCCTGCCGGCCAGTCGCGCGCTGACGTGCAGCAGCGGACCATCACCGTCATCCTCAAGCGAGTCAATGCTCTCGGCGTGAGCGAGCCTGAGGTGCGCGGCGCAGGGAACAACGACCGGATCACCGTCGACCTCGCCGGGGTCACCGCCCAGCAGGCGCAGAAGACGATTGGTTCCGTCACCAAGCTCGTGTACACGAAATGGGTCAAGGATGCCAAGGTGACGGGGGGTACGATCCCCGGTTATAGACCCGAGCTCACAGGGCTCACGGGCGACGACATCGCGAGTGCCAGCGCCAGCATCGATCCATCGAGCGGAATCGGTTGGGTCGTCAACGTCAACTTCACCTCACACGGCTCCGACCTCTTCGGCAAGCTCACGACCGCCAACGTGGCTGCGTGCCCCGACTCCAGTACGGCGGGGAACTGCCCTGAGCGCCACCTCACAATCTGGTTGGACCTGACGCAGAACGACATCAACCATTGGGAGGATGCCACCTACGCGGACAAGACGTCCGCCAACTACGATCCGAACTGCCTGGCGACGCAGGGAGCCAACGCTAACTGCCCCAAGTTCCTGGTCGACGCGAACACGATCCAGCCAATCCTTGGTGGATCGGCGTTCATCAGCGGCGGGTTCACGCAGCAGAGCGCTAAAGACCTCGCCACCGGCATCAACTCCGGCTCGCTCCCAGTGGATCTGCAGGTGCTTGGCGTGACGCAGATCGGTTCTACGCTGGGCGCCGAGTCGGTCAAGCTCAGCCTTGCGGCCGGCCTCCTCGGACTCACGATTGTCGTGATCTTCATGATCGTCTACTACCGCGTCCCCGGCCTCCTCGCGAGCCTCGCCCTGCTGTTCTACGCAGCCGCCGTCCTGGCCATCTTCAAATGGTTTCCGGTAACGCTGACCCTGGCCGGCATAACGGGATTCATTCTCTCAGTGGGCATGGCCGTCGATGCCAACGTGCTGATCTTCGAGCGCTTCAAAGAAGAGGTCAGGTCGGGCCGGACGATTCCAGCTGCGGTCGATCAGGCGGTGAGGCGCGCGTGGCCCGCGATCAGGGACTCCAACTCATCCACCTTGATTACCTGCGTGATCCTTGGCTTCGTCGGCCCGCCCCAGGTGCAAGGCTTCGCCGTCACGCTCGGCGTCGGCGTCGCGGCCAGCCTCGTGTCCTCGATCGTCGTCACCCACAACCTGCTGGCGATAGTCCTCAACTCCGGCGCATTTCGGCGGCCGTGGCTGTTAGGGGTGGACCGTGCTCGAGTCGCCTGAGGAGATCGAAGCGAAGGGGGGTCCGCCCGGAACTGGCTCCGCCAGGCCGGCCGGCTCAAGGGGGGACGTCCCCCCTTCAGACGACGATGAGGCTGAGGCTGAAGAAACGGCGGAGGAAGTGGTCGACGCCAAGCCGGTTAAGGCTGCGCCGCCCCCGCGCGAGCCTCGCATCCGAAAGCTCGACATCGTCAGCCGCCGCAACCTGTTCTTCCTCGTCTCTCTGATCATCATCATCCCCGGCATCATCTCGATGTCACGGCCGGGAGGCGGCTTCCTGCTCGGCATCGACTTTGCCGGCGGCACCGAGTTCTCGCTCCAGTTCACCAATAAACCGAGCCTGACCGAGGTCGAGACCGCTGTCACAGCCGAGAACATCCACGGCACTGTCATCCCGGCCGGAAATGCAGGGAGCTACATCATCCGCGGCGTTCCTTTAAGCCCGGCGGCGCAGCAGGCTGTGGTGGACCACCTCACGAGCAAGCTCGGCCCCATCAACCTGAAAACCGTTTCGGTGATCGAGGTGGGCGGAACGATAGCCGGCGAGACGATCACCCGAGCCCTCGGGGCTGTCGTGGCTGCATCGGTGGGTATTCTGTTGCTGCTGGCGTGGCGGTTCCACAACGTGCCGGGCGGCTGGCGCGCTGGATTTCAGTTCGGCGGCTCCGCTCTCGCAGCCCTCCTGCATGACGTGTTCGTGCTGACAGGAATCTTCTCGATCATCGGCACCTTCTTCCACGCCCGCATCGGCGAGATCGACGCCCTGTTCGTGACCGCGGTGCTCACCGTCGTGGGCTTCTCGGTCCACGACACCATCGTCGTGTTCGACAGGATTCGCGAAAACCTGCGCGTGAGCCAGCGGCTTTCGTTCGAGCAGGTCGTCAACCTCAGCATCATGCAAACGGCGGCCCGGTCGATCATCACGAGCTTCACGGTCGTCTTGGTCCTCGCGGCGATCTTGATCTCAGGTGGCGACACGCTCAAGGGCTTCGCGCTGGCCCTGATGATCGGCATCGTGTCGGGCACTTACAGCTCGATCTTCAATGCCTCGCCCCTACTCGTCGTCTGGCGAAGGCTCCAAACCGTCCGCTAGCCCGTCCAGGGTGCGCCCTGCGCGCGCCCGGCCTGTTAGCACGAACGCGCCCAATCCAGCTATCGTTGGATTTAGAAACCTCACATGCCAAACTGGCCAATATCGTCAATCAAAGAGCTGATCGAGCCCACCCTGAAGCACATGGGTTACGAGCTGTACTCGCTCGAGCAGTCGGGGCAGTCGGGCCGCTCGCTTCGCATCTCGATCGACCACGCCGAGCCGATCACCATTGAGGATTGCGAACGGGTCAGCCGCGTTGCCGGTCCACTCATCGAGCACGCTGAGCTCATCGACGGGCCCTACAACCTCGAGGTTTCCTCGCCAGGCGCTGAGCGGCCCCTGCGTGGCCAGCCGGATTACGAGCGGTTCAACGGCCGGCGGGTCAACATTCGCTATCGCAGCGGCGATACGGACACCGTGGTTGAGGGTCAGCTGGTCGCCGTGGACGGCGCCGGCATAGCAGTGCAAGCGCAGGGTGCCCGCGGCCGCGCACCTGTCGTGATGCACATTGCATGGAGTGACGTTGTCGCGGGCAGGCTCGCGGTCTCAATCTGAACCGGCCACCGAGAGCCTTGCCGAAGCGCTGACAGCGCTTTGCGCCGAGGTGGGCATTCCTTTTGAGGAGATGCTGCACACCGTGGAAGGTGCGCTGGCGGTCGCGTATGCACGAGCCTTCAGCCCGGCTGGCGATATCACCGTGAAGCTCGATACCAAGACCGGCGGGCTCGAGGTGCGCAGCCGCATCGTGCGTAGTGACGGCAGCGAGATGATCGAGATGCTTCCTTCCGAAGACTTCAAGCGCCTCGCCGCCCAGACGGCGAAACATGCCGTGCTTCGACACATTCACGACCTGGAGCGCGACAAGGTGCTGCGGGACGTGGCCGAGCACAAGGGCGAGCTGGCCAGCGGCGTGGTGGACCGAATGGAGATGGGCACCGTCTACGTCGACCTCGGTCGAGCCGAGGGCGTGATGCCTCCCGAAGAGCAGATCCCAGGTGAATTGCTGCGCCCGGGGCGCCCGGTGCTGGTGGTGATCATGGAGGCGCAGCGCAATGCGCGCCAGGCGCAGGTCCGCGTGTCGCGAGCCTCACGAATGTTCGTGCATCGCTTGTTGGAAGCCGAGGTTCCTGAGATCAAAGCGGGGACAGTCCAGATACGCGCCATCGCGAGGGAGCCCGGCCTGCGCACCAAGGTCGCCGTCTCCTCCACCCAGGCGGGGCTCGACCCGGTTGGCGCCTGCGTCGGGCCAAAGGGCGTGCGCCATCGCGCCATCCTCAGCGAGCTCGCCAGCGAGCACGTGGACATCGTTCCGTGGTCTGACGATGCGGAGGCCTTCGTGGCAGCCGCGCTGGGGCCTGCCAAACCGGAAGGGGTGACCATCGACCGCATGACGCGCACCGCCACGGTCCTGGTTCCGCGGGCACAGCTTTCGCTGGCGATCGGCCGCGACGGGCAGAACGCGCGTCTGGCGGCGAAGCTGACCGGCTTTCGTATCGACATCAAGCCCAGCGACGCTGATGGCGAGGTCGTTGCCGAACCTACCAGGTGAACCGGTCCGCACCTGCGTCGCGTGTCGCGAGGAAGCAGGCAAGGGCGAGCTGGTGCGCTTGGTGCGGCGTGCTGACCGGAGCGCCGTGGTGGATCGCAGCGGGCACGCGGCGGGCCGCGGCGCGTATGTCCACTGCGATGCGAAGTGCATCGAGATCGCACGCAAGCGAAGGGCCCTGGAACGCTCCCTCAAGGCATCGGTCGCACCCGAAGTGTGGGCCGAATTAGTTAACTGAATACCCAGGCGGAGCGCTAGGCCGGATTCATTCCGGCCG
>DATCPW010000068.1:0-3753 GCA_036569865.1 Candidatus Dormiibacterota bacterium | reverse complement strand
CTCCTGTGCGAGCTCGCGGGTCAGGTCGAAAGGAAAGCCGAAGGTATCGTGCAGCTTGAAAGCGTCGCTGCCCGGAATCGTCTGTCCATGCTTGGCGGCGATGCGCTCGAACAGCTCCATGCCCTGTTCGAGCGTGCGCTGAAATCTCTCTTCTTCAGAGTTGATGCCGTCGCGGATCGCCGCCAAGTGCTCGCGGAGCTCTGGATAAGGAACCTCCATCGCCTTGACAACCTCATCGACCAGGTCACCAAGCTTTGATTGCATGTTCAACCGGCGAGCGTGAACCGTTGCGCGCCGGATGAGACGGCGAAGCACGTATCCCCGACCCTCGTTGCTCGGAGTGATCCGCTCCAGCATCACGAAGCACGCAGCGCGAATGTGGTCTGCGACCACGCGCTCCGACACCGTCGATTGTTTGTCCGAAAGGATTCGGACCCTTTCGATGATCGGCGCCAAGAGATCTGTCTCAAAGACGTTGGCCTTCCCTTGGAGAATGTAGGAGATCCGCTCCAGCCCCATCCCTGTGTCGATGGCCGGACGGGCGAGGCGGACCAGGCTGCCATCCACGACCCCGCGCAGAATCGCTTCGCCCGAGGTTCCTTCAATCGAGCCACGCTGGTCGTACTGGGGAAACACGAGGTTCCAGAACTCGGTGAAGCGCTCGCAATGGTCGGGGACACAGTCCTCCCGGCCGCAGCCAACCTCCCGACCCCTGTCCCACCAGATCTCCGAGTCGGGACCGCACGGCCCGCGGCCCAGGCCCCACCAGTTGTCCTCCAACCGCGTGATGTGGGCGGTCGGGACGCCTGTGTTGATCCAGATCTCGTGAGCTTCGTCATCGGTCGGGTGGATCGTCACACGGAGCCGGTGGGCCGGCATTGCTAAACCTTTGGTGACGAGCTCCCAGGCAAGCGGGATTGCCGTCTCTTTGAAGTAGTCGCCGCTCGGCGCGAAGTTGCCCAGCATCTCGAAGAAGGTGTGGTGTCGATCGCTCTTTCCGACCTCATCGATATCGCCGGTGCGAAGGCATTT
The DNA here is from genome assembly GCA_036569865.1 of Candidatus Dormiibacterota bacterium. Lineage (GTDB taxonomy): Bacteria > Chloroflexota > Dormibacteria > Dormibacterales > Dormibacteraceae > Palsa-872. Next base: position 2,721 of record DATCPW010000068.1, on the reverse strand, counting down.
CTGGCAGCTGGCGAGCCTGGGTGCGGGCGGCTGGCTAAAGCCCTGGTAATAGGGCTGAAGCGGTTGCATCCCGGCCGAGATGAAGAGCGTGCTCGGGTCCCCTTTCGGCACCAACGGTGCGCTCGGTAGGACCAGATGCTCCCGGCTCGCGAAATGCTCTAGAAAACGCTTGCGGATCTCGTTCCCGGTCATGTCGGGGCCGATCTAGCTTACGGTGCCAGCCGCTCTGTCCGCCAAGCGCCGCCCGGTACGCGAACATAGCGGAGCCTGTCGTGGAGCCGGTCGGCGCGGTTTTCCCAGAACTCGATCCACGCTGGTCGCAAGGCGTACCCACCCCAGTCAGCTGGGATGGGCACGGCAGTCGGGTATCGCTTGTCAAGGTCGGCCACGGCCCTCTCGAGAACTGTTCGCGACGCCACCACGCGGCTCTGCCGGGAGGCCAGCGCCGACAGCTGCGCTCCACGCGGCCGGGTGTGAAAGTATTCGAGCGAAGCCGAGCGGCTGACGCGCCGGACGGCGCCGGAGACCCTGACTTGGTGTCGGGTGACCGACCAGTAGAAAACTAGAGCTGCCTTTCGGTTCACAGCAAGATCGCGACCCTTGCGGCTCTCGTAGTTGGAGAAGAAGAGGAAAGCGCCGTCTTCGATCCCCTTGAACAGCACCATGCGCGCCGACGGAGTGCAGCCCGGTCCAGCCGTTGCGAGGGTCATCGCGTCGGGCTGAGGAGTTCCTGCGCGCTCAGCCGCCCGGTACCAGCGGCGGAACAGGGCGATCGGTTCTGCCGGCGCGCGTGACTCGATCAGCGGCATGCGCTAGGACGCCTCTTGGGGTACGTACTTTCGCAGCTGCTCGAGCGCCGCCCGCTGCAGGCGTGACACGTGCATCTGGCTGATGCCCAGCCGCCGCGCAATCTCCGACTGCGACATCTGCTCGTAGAACCGCATCGCCATGATCGCCCGCTCGCGGGGGGTCAGATGCACCATCGCGCGGTCGAGCAGGTCACGCATCTCGACGCGGTCGAGCTCCGGATCCGCGGTGCCGATCTGCTCGGCGATGGCCCGGCCCTCCTGCCCATCCGACGATCCGACCGGTTGGTCGAGAGACAGCGGCATGTAGGCCGGACCGATCTCCATCGCTTCGGTCACGTCTTCCGGGGTCACGCCGAGACGTTCGGCCAGCTCCGACACCGTCGGCTCGCGGCCCAGCTGGTTCTTCATCTCCTCGTTTACGCGCACCACCGACTGATGCAACTCCTGGAGGCGGCGAGGGAACCGGATGGCGGTGCCCTTGTCGCGAAAGTGACGCTTGATCTCGCCCGCCACCGTCAGGGTCGCGAACGTGGTGAACTCGAACCCGAGGTCGGGGTCGAAGCGTTCGATGGCCTTGATCAGGCCGAGGTAGCCGACCTGGACGATGTCGTCGAGCGGCTCGCCCCGATTCTGGAACTTGCGCGCCAGGAAGTAGACGAAGTCGTGATACGCATCCACAAGCTGGGCGCGGATGCGGTCGCGCTCGGCGGGGTCCGTCGTCTCTTTGTAGCGACGATGGAGCGCCCGCAGCTCCTCGCGAGAAGGCCGAACCTTCGAAGCCACTCTATTTGGTTCCGGTTACTGCGCCACTGTCGGACGACCAAGCGACGCATTTGACTCCAAAGCTTCCCTTCTCCTCAAATTGGCGCAGCGTCCACTGGGGTCCCCGCGACGCAGTCGCGGGAGGGCATCCTCCCCCGCGCTACGCGATGTACTTCACCATCCGGAAGCGGACGTGCCCCGTCCGGGGCTCGACGAGCGGGCGGAAGTCGTCGACGAAGCAGCGGATCATCTCGTAGGCGAGCCTCTGCAGCTCGGCATCAGCTTCGGGGTGCACGCGTGGGGCGGGTAGCACCTCGCCCGCAGTCGGAACGAGGTCAACGTCCACCACCAGGGCGCGATTGGTTGCGAAGTAGGTCAACTTCAGGTCGGCACGGCCGTCGAGGTCGTTCGCAGCCTCGATAGCGCTGTCACAGGCTTGGGTCAGCGCGATCGTCAGCTCGTCAAGGTCGACAAGGCTGAGCCCCAGCTGGCTCCCCAGCGTCGTCGCCACCCGCTTGGCAACGGGTATGAAGTCCGACGACGCGGGAATCTTGAGCTCGGCGAGATCGCGCTTTGCCAACTTATGCCTGAGACCCTTTCTTGGTGTCTTCGCCGCTGATGGTCGCGTCAATCTTGCGGGCGGCCGCGGCTTCCAGCTCTTCGCGGCGCCGCTTCGCTGCGGCGACGCCATCCTGGATCGCCTTGCCAACGGGGTTCCCTGGGTCCGTCACCGCCACTCGTGCGCGCTGTGCGGCCTGCTTGGCCCGCTGGGCCGGCTCGCTCGTGCTCAGCTCGATGGTCTTGCTTCGAATGCTGTCAACCTGACCGCGCCCCGGACCCGATGCGATGTAAGCGCCGGCGGCGAGTCCGACGATCCCGCCGAGGATGAACCATCCGAAACCACCGCCGCCGCCGCTACCGCCGCTCTTCTCGTCCGACATTGCCTAACCTCCTAATACAGTGCGAACAAGGCTCTGACCCGCCACCCGCACGCCATGCGCCGCGGCTTTGATGCCATGCCCAACCGAGGATGCCCCACTTCCCGCCGCGCGCAACCCGACGTTGACACCAGCGGTGATGTCGTTCACGTTGCCGATTGTCTGTCTCACCTCGGGGAGGGTCTCCTTCAACTCTTCGTTTGTCGTGTCGA
>DATCPW010000067.1:0-1599 GCA_036569865.1 Candidatus Dormiibacterota bacterium | reverse complement strand
CGGCGTTGGATTCATCTTCATCACCCTGGCCCTGCAGCATGCAGCCGGGCACGGTATGTCGGTCCTCCTCGACGAGCTCAAGACCAAGAAGGAAGAGGGCTACATGTCGCTGCAGCGCAAGGAGTGGGACGGGTCGGACATCCCGACGAAGAGCCACCACCTCTTCACGGGCGTCCCGTACCACCAGCACATCGGCCAGGAGTATGGTGCGCAGCGCCTGAGCGAAGCGATGGACGAACACCTCGAGGTTTCCAAGGTCGTTTAACTTCCGGCTTTAGACTTCGGCCTGAGCGTGGTCACCTATCCATTCCGATATCTCGCGTGGCTCATCTCGACCCTTCGGCGTTCGCTCCGCAAGTCTCCCGACTACGTGCTCTTCCTCCTCGAGGAGGAGCTCCCGGCGCTCCCCGACCCACCCCTCCCACGCTGGCAACGCCTCTTCTCCAGATCACGGCTGAGCATCAAAGAGCTCGGCGAGCGCTTCGACCTCATCGCGCGCGAGCCGAAAACCGCGGGCGTGGTCCTGCACCTGCGCCCCGTGCCGATGTCGATGGCCACATTGCAGGACCTCCGCGACCTCATGGCGAAGCTCCGCGCGGCAGGCAAAAAGGTCGTCGCGTGGGCGCCTTTCTACACCAACGACACCTACTACCTGGCCTGCGCCTGCGACCAGATCCTGCTCATGCCGGCCGGCTCGATCCAGGCCCTCGGCTTCGCGGGCGGCGGCATGTTCCTGGCCGACGCGCTGGCGCGATTCGGCATCGAGGCAGACTTCGTCCAGGTCTCGCCCTACAAATCAGCAGCCGACGTCCTCACCAAATCGAAGATGTCGGACGAGCTCCGCGAGCAGATCACATGGCTGCTCGACTCGCAGCACAAGGAGCTGGTCGGGGCGATTTCCGACAGCCGCGGCGTCGACAAGGTGGCGGCGAAAGCGCTGATCGACTCGTCGCCCTACTCGGACGACGCCGCGCTCGCAAAGCACGCGGTGGACGGTGTGGTGTCAGAAGAGGAGCTCCCCAACCACCTCGCGCGCTCCGCACGTGTCCACATCGCGGCCTGGAGCCAGGCGCAGCGCACTTTGCGGACACCGGCTCCGATCCTGGGCCGCGGCAAGTACGTCGCCATCCTGCGGATCGAGGGGACGATCATCGACGGCCGCTCCGGGCGCCTGCCCATGAGGCCGCCCATCGATATCCCGATCGTGGGCGACGGCCGCGCGGGCGACCTCACCGTCGTCCAGCTGGCGCGCCAGGTCGCGGCGGACAAGCGTGCCGCAGCCGCCGTCCTATACGTCAACTCGCGCGGAGGGTCGGCCACCGCGTCGGAGGCGATGCGCCAGGCGCTGGACCAGATCAATGCGCGCAAGCCGCTGGTGGTGGTGATGGGCCCAGTGGCAGCCTCGGGCGGCTACTGGGTCGCGACACCCGGGCGCTGGATCGTCGCGCGGCCCGGCACCTTGACGGGCTCGATCGGAGTGCTCAGCGGCAAGGTGGTGACGGGCGGCCTGTGGTCGAAGCTCCACGCCCACCGCGAAACGATCGTGTTCGGCAAGCACGCCGCCATGAGCAGCGCCGAGAGGACCTATTCGAAAGAGGA
>DATCPW010000066.1:0-11189 GCA_036569865.1 Candidatus Dormiibacterota bacterium | reverse complement strand
CGACTCCTCGACTGTCTTCAGCATCCCCTCGAGGATTATCTGCAGGCCGAAACCACCGGCGTCGACCACGCCTGCCTCGCGAAGAATCTGCAGCTGGCTGGGGGTCTTCAAGACAGCGTCGCGCGCGCCTGACGCAGCCGCTGCGATGACGCTCGGCACCGTTGCATCGGGGCTGGCGGCGGCGGCAGTGGCCGCGCGCCCTGCCTCTCGCGCCACCGTCAGGATCGTGCCCTCGGTCGGCTTGTTGACCGCTCGATAGGCAGCGTTCGCGGCCTCTTCGAAAGCGGCGGCGAGCTCCCTTGGCGTCAGCGAGCTCTTGCCCTCGACCGCGCGCGCGAATCCTCGGAAGATCTGCGAGAGGATGACGCCCGAGTTGCCGCGTGCGCCCATCAGGCTGCCGTGCGATGCGAGCTTGGCGATCTTGCTCACCTCGGCCGCGTTCGAGTCTTTGATGTCCTCGACTGCCGACTGGAGCGTGAGCAGCATGTTGGTACCCGTGTCGCCGTCGGGGACCGGGAAGACGTTGAGGCGGTTGGCCTCCTCGTGGTTGGCCGACAGCCAGCTCAGGCTGCCCAGCAGGGCCTGCTTGAAAAGCGGTCCGTCCACCCCTGTGGGCCTATTCGAAGCCATGGCTCAGCGCCGCTCTTCCCTAACGCCCTGCACGTTGACATTGACCTCCACGACCGGCACGTTGACCGAGCGTTCCACGGCGAACTTGACTGCCTCTTGCAGGTTGTGGGCGACCTCCGAGATGCGGATGCCGTATTGCACGATCACGTACACGTCGATAGCCAGGCCGTCTTCCACCTCGATGACCTCCACTCCTCGGTCCTCGCTGCCGCGGTGCAGCAGCTCGGCGACCCCGTCGCGAAGGCCGCGCCCGGCCATGCCGGCGATCCCGTAGCAGCCCAGGGCGGCATGGCCGGCGATCGCCGCCACGGCGGACGGAAAGACCTCGACACGGCCCCACTGGCGGGCTTCGCCGAGCGCGGTTGGAGTCTTCGAGGTCATGGAGTGCCCATGGTACAATTCGGTGTCCGGAACCGTCAGATCCGGGCGGTTTGCAGCTGAACTGTTAATCCAAATCGGAAGGTGCCTCATGGCCAAGCGTTGCGCGATATGCGGCAAAGAGCCGCAGTACGGACACCACGTCAGTCACGCGAAGAACCGCGTCAACCGGCGTTTCATGCCGAATCTGCAGATGGGGCGGGTGACGGTGGGCGGGCGTCAGGTTCGAGCGCGAGTTTGCACGCGCTGCCTTCGCTCCTACTCCGCCGCTTAGGGGAGCACTGAGCGACAGCGCGTATCTGGCGCTTGGCGCTGCAGCTTTCCTGGTTGCCGGCGCGATTCAGTACGGCCTCTACCACCGCTTCCTCCGCAAGCCGCTGCTTAGTCACGACGTCGCAAAGGCGCGGCCGGCCTTCATGAGATGGATTGTCATCGCGATCGTCTGGCAGGCCCTCGTGCTTGGGGGATCCGCTGTCTATATGCTCGCCGTCGGTTCTCGCCATGGGCCAGGCATCGCATGGGTCAGTCCCGCAGTCGGAGCTACATTCGGGACCGCGCTACCGCTTCAGTTTGTCGCGATGGCGGCTCTTCGGTTTGCGCGGGGCGGCTAAGTTCGGCTAACCGAAGTCGATTGCGTGCACCTCGCCCAGGTGGCGCAGGTCTTTTCGCAGCTTCGCCCAGACTCGCGTCTGGGCCTCTTCTTGAGGGATCACGCTTGACGGGTCGTTGATGTCGGCGGCCAGATCTGGACGTTCGACCATCTCGGCGAAGAACAACGTCCAGGCGCGCGGCACGACCTCATAGATCGCATAGCCGCCTCCGCCCAGCGCCAGCCAGCGACCGTCGCACAGCTCGTGCGCGAGCTCGTGGAACTTGCTGCCGACACGCGGCCAGATGCGTGTCGTCGCAGCGAGATGAGCGAGCGGGTCGAGGTAGTGCGTGTCGCAGCCATCCTGCGTGACGAGGACTGTGGGCTTGAAGCGTCGCAGCAGCGGCGGCACCACCTTCTCGAAAGCCTCGAGCCACGGCTCATCCCACGTGAAGGGCTCGAAGGGCAGGTTGGCCGCGGCCCCGCGGCCCGGCCCGACGCCGCAGTCTTCCGGGTAACCGGTGCCTGGGAAGAGGTGGCGGCCGCTCTCGTGGAGGCTGATGGTGAGAACGTCGGGATCGTCGTAAAAGATGCCTTCGACTCCGTCGCCGTGGTGGACGTCGACGTCGACGTAAGCCACGCGGTGCCCTCTCTCTTTGAGCCACTTGATGGCGATCGCCGGGTCGTCATATGTGCAGAAGCCAGACGCTCGTGACCGATGCGCATGGTGCAGCCCGCCCGCGGGGCTGAAGACATGTAGCGCCGCTCCGCTCTCGATCGCCTCCGCGGCAACGAGGCTTGCACCAGCCACCAGAGAGGCGCCTTCGTGGAGCTCGTCCGAGATGGGGTTGTCGGCGGAGGCGAAGCCGGCAGCCTCGATCCGGTTGGGATCGATCAGCCTTCGTTGCGCGGGGTCGCTCAGCTTGCGTACGAGGTCCACGTACTCGGGCGAGTGCACGAGCTCGAGCTCCTTGATCGTCGCCTTGCGTGGGGGCAGGAGATGGCAGTGCTCGATGAGCCCCGTCTCCTTGATCAGGTCCATCGTGAGCTTCACGCGGATCGGCTGGAGCGGATGTTCATATGAGAGGTGATGCTTCATCAGCTCGTCGCCGTAGACGAGCGCAACGGGACCTGACACTGACTACTTACGCTAGCAGGGCTGTGAAAGAGGTCGGTCAGAGGCTTTTCGAGTCAGTCCCAAACTTCTCCGAGGGTCGGGATGGCAACGTGATCGACGCGATAGCCGACGCCGCCAGCTTCGCGCACCTGCTGGATGTGGACGCGGATGGCGATCACAACCGCACAGTCGTTTCGGTTGCCGGCTTCGGTCCTTCTCTTGTCGCGGGGCTTCTGGGGTCGGTTTCGGTTGCCGTCGCGCTTGTTGACGTCCGAGCGCATCGCGGAGTTCACCCTCGCGTTGGCGTCGCCGACGTGGTGCCGATCGTGCCGCTGGACTCGACGCCGTTGAGCGCCTGCGAGGAGCTCGCATCCGAGCTCGGGGAGCGCATCTGGGAGACGCTTCGTGTCCCCGTGTACTTCTACGGTCGCGGTCAGAGCCTCGCGGACATTCGCGGCGGGCGCGGACGGCTCGACCTTGGCGGGCCTGACCTCCACCCCACCGCGGGCGCCGTTTGCGTGGGCGCGCGGCCGAAGCTGGTCGCCTTCAACGTGATCCTTCGTGGCGTCGACGTCGGCGCCGCCCGTGACCTCGCGCGGTCAATTCGGGAAGCAGGCGGAGGTATGCGCGGCGTGCATGCCCTCGTATTCGAGCTTCCTGGAGGGCGGGTGCAGCTGTCGATGAACCTATTCCGCATGGAGGAGACGACACCCGCGATGGTGATCGCCGAGCTGGAGCGCCGAGGCGTGCCGATTGCATCACAGCACGTGGTCGGGCTGTGCCCAGCCGCAGTCGCGAACCAAGCAGCGGGCGGCCGGCTCCTGGAAGCGCGGCTGGCCGCGGCGGCCGCGCGCGCAGGTGCCGCTCGGAGCTTCGAGCGCGGGGATGACGAGCACGTTGCGCTCGCCAGGCGGCTTCGGCGGGAGGCGGACGGGTTGGCTGACCTGGGAGTCGATCAGGATGCTTTGCTGGCCGGCGCCGAGCGGGCGGCAGCGCTGATCCCGGTGCTCAAGGTGGCCGGCGTGCTCGACAGCGAGCTGGATGCGATGCTTGGCGCCGCCGCCGACGGCCTGCGCGCGGCGGTTACTCCCGAGACTGCGTCAACGTATTCGGCTCGCGTCGCCGCCCTGGATCGAAGGCTCGGCGCCGGAGGTTAGTCAGGCGGGGGCGGGGTACGTGTCGACGCTGACTGTGCAGGCGCCGCCATTGACCTCGATCGCGTAAGCGTCGCTGGCGTTCGCGTAACCGTCCGACTGCCACCTGGCGCTGCCGAGCGCGCCCGCATGGTGGCCATCCGCCGTGAGGTTGACGGCTCCTCCCGAGACCTGGACCGACACCTCGGTGCGGCTCGGCCGGTGCACACGAACTGTCAGCGCTCCGCCATTGGCACTGATCGCCACGATGCCCTTCGGTGCCCCCAACGTGATGTCGAGCCGAACGGCGCCCGTGTTCGACTCGATCGAGGTGACGTTCACGTCGGTCAGCTTGAGAGTGGCATTGGTGGCTCCGCTGTTCAGGCTGACGCTCCAGCTCACGGATGGGCTGATGTGCAGGTCGATGGTGAGATGCCTGCTGCCGAAAATGCCGAACTCGCCCTGCTGCGATATCCGGAGCTCGCCTGTCGACTTGTCCAGCGTCACCTCCGGCTTCGGGCCTGAGTAGGAGAGCACCGCTCGGTAGAGGTCGGGGCCCAGGGAGGTGTCGCCGACCACCGTCAGGTCCGCGGCGCCCACCTCGACGTTCAGACTCGCCGCAGTCAGCGAGCCGACCTGGTCGGAGGCCGTGAGTGTGTGCGTGCCGCCGGAGATCGCAGGTCCCACCGCCACGTATGCGATGGCGCCCACCCCGGCGATCACCAGGATGAGCACCGCGGCGATGTCGACCGCCGATCCCTGCAGAGTGCGGCGGGCGATGAGCTCGAGGCCGATGACGATGAGGATGAGCGGCCACAGGTCCGCCAGCCGATACAGGCGGTCGGCCGAGATCACGTTGAGGTCGACCAGCAAGGCGAAGAGGCCGATGACGATGAGGACCACCGGCCAGAAGAAGCTGCGGTAGTGGCGGCGCATTTCCTGGTTTAGCCTCAGGCTCGCGTCCGGCGGACGATCAGCCAAACGCCGAGGGCGATGAGGACCACCGGCCAAACGTACTTACCGTCAAGCCAATCGAGAAGGTTGAGGTTGCGAAGCAGGAGAAAGACCCCGATCACCACGAGCGCGAGCGGCAGAAAGTAGTCCCGTCGCCAGAAGTTCATTGGGGCGATTCTAGACCCCGATCAGACCGGCGCCACCACCTTGAAAAGGTCGGGGCGCTCCTTGCGCGCCGCTTCGATGAGGTCTGCTCCCGCCACCGTTGCCTGGATGGGCCGCGGCTGCTCCAGGTAGGACTTCGCGACGCGCTGGAGATCGGCGGCCGTTGTGTTGAGGAGCCGCTGCTTGAACTTCTCGCGTTCGGCCCGCGTGAACCCGGTCAGGCGGTTGATGGCCTCGCGGCGGCCCTTGATATCGGGCGACTCGAGGGGATCGACGTCCCCGCAGGCCCCCAGGATCGCCTCCTTCAAGGCCTCGGAATCGATGTCGCCGTCGATGACCCACCTCACCGCTCGGTCGTATGTGTCATAGGTGCGGATGATGTTCGGGTCGCGGTAGGAACCGAGGTAGAAGTTGCCACCGCCTGTGTTGGCCTGGGCATACGCGCCATAAGCACCGCCCTTCTCGCGGAGCTCCTTGTGCAGAAACGTGTCCCGCACATAGTTGGCAAGCACGAGCAGGACGGGAGCGTCAGGGTGCTGATAGCGGACAGTCTTGAAGGTACGCACATTGAATGCGACGGGCATCGGCACTGTCCTTGCTTCGCGCACGGGGTCGAGAGGCAGCGGTTTGACAGGCACTTGCTTGGCGCCTGCTTCTTTTGGTGCCGGCAGCGTTTTGACGAAATTTGCGAGATGGCCCTTGAGGGTCTCGACCATCGACTCTTCACTTGTCACCACGACATCGATCGAGTCGGCTCGGAACAACTTGTTTCTTATCGCGTCGAGCTTTGACACCAGGTCGCGCAGACCACTCTCATCGAGCTTGGCGAGATTGCGCATCACGTGGAGCATGCCGATACCCTGGAGCCTGTCGTTCATCGCGCCTTCGGAGTTCAGCTTCGACTGGGCAAGGAGGATCGCGAATTGAAAGCCGAGGCTCGCGATCGAACTCTCGAGCCGGGTCGCGGTCTCGGCGATTATCTCCTTGAGCCTGCCGGTTTCGATCTCGAGGTGGGCCGTGAGGTCTGTCAGCAGGTCGATGAACGGCTTCGCATTTCGGTCCAGGGCTTTGCCGGAGACCATGAACGACTGCAGGTAGTCTTCCCGGGCTGCCAGCGGTTGGACCTGGGCGGCTGCGCCAACGCCACCCGTATATGAGGCCATCCGCTTGGCAATCTCGACGTAGTCCTGGCCCGCGGCGCCCGCCTGGGTGAGGACGCGCCCGAAGAGCGGCAACAGGTCCTTTTCGTCTGGGGTGAGCGTCGAGAAGTCTGACCTGATGTCGATGTAGGTCACGCCGTTGGTGGGCTGCGGGAAGAATTCGACGTGCGCCGCGCCGAGCGTCGCGTCCCGGCTGGGGACGTCTTCGAACTTCATCGGGATGTCGGTGAGCTCCAGCGTCGGCAGGGTCGAGAGATCTTGCTTCGCGTCCTGCTCCTGCTTGAGTCGCAGCGCCTCGGCAACGATTCGCGCTTTTTCCGCCTCGGTGAGACTTGCCTCGACTTTTGCCAGGCGCTCTAGCTCCTTTTTGCGCTTCATCTCTTCGAGCTCGGCGTCGGGCACGACTGTTAGCAGGCCCCTGTGCGTGTTGTCGAGCAGCTCGGCCTTTATGAGGTTCTCGAAGAAGCGGCCCTCTTTGCGATCGCGCTCCAGGCGGGCGAGGTCCGAGTCGAAGTTCAGGGCGTCGTAGGGGTCGCCGCCGTAGTAATACGGCGCGAGGGTCGTGAAGAGGACCTTCAACGAATAGGGGAAGCCGGCGTTGGAGCGCTCTCGCTTTTCGAACTCGAGGTGGTGGATGGCGGCATCGACCTGTGTCTGGTCCACCCCTTCCCGGGCCACTCGCTCGAGGGTGTCGAGGACCACGCGCTCTACCTTCTCGGCGTCCCCTTGCGCGATGTCCTTAAGGCCCGCGCCGAACACGGTTTCTCGGTAGTCGTCCTGCAAGCCGCTCCCGTCCGCCATGGCGGTGCCCAGCTTCGAGTCGATGAGGGCCTTTCGGAGCGGTGAGGCAGCGTTGCCGAGGAGCACCTCTGCGAGGACCTTCATCGCGAGCAGCTGGAAGGAGTCGCCCGTGTGGACCGTCACCCACGCGACCAGGGCCTGGGCCTTGCGCGTGTTGTCCTCGCCTTTGGTGGCGGGATAGGGCTCTGTTGCCTTGACCGGCTTGTGGAAGCGCTTGACGTCGGGTATCGATGTGTCGACCTCGATTCTTGTGAAGTGTTTTAGCGCGTTCTCTTCGATGTCGGCGAGGGTCTCTTCGAGATTCTGGTCACCGTACGTATAGAAGTAGGCGTTGCTCGGGTGGTAGTGCACCGCGTGGAATTTGCGGAGCTGCTCCCAGGTGAGGTCGGGGATGTGCTCTGGATCGCCACCTGAGATGTAGGAGTAGGTGAGTCCGGGGAACAGGGCCTCTCCCACGATTTTCTGGACGGCGGCTTGTGGGCCCGCGAGCGCGCCTTTCATCTCGTTGTAGACGACGCCCTTGTAGCGCAGGCCGCTGTTGGGATCCGCCGGGTCCTCGAACTCGAAGCGGATGCCTTCCTGCTTGAAGGAGTCCTCGTCGAGCCGTGGAAAGAAGGTCGCATCGAGGTAGACCTCGAGGAGGTTGTTGAAGTCCTTCTTGTTGCGCGAGCTGAACGGATACATCGTCCAGTCGGCGCTGGTGAAGGCGTTCATGAAGGTGGCGAGGGAGCGGCGCGTCATGCTGAAGAAGGGGTCGCGCACTGGGAACTTCTGTGAGCCCGCGAGCACCACGTGCTCGAGGATGTGGGCGACGCCTGTCGAGTCCTTGGGCACGGTGGGAAAGAAGACGGCGAAGGAGTTGTTGTCGTCGGGGCACTCGACGTGGAGGTGGCGGGCGCCGGTGCGCTCGTGCTCGAGCTCCAGGTAGGAGCCCTCGAGGCGGTCCAGGCGCTCTTTGCGCAGGATTGTGTAGCCGCCGATAGTGCCGATGCCGCGTGCGCTGGTCTTCGCCATGTCCGGTTTAGCAGTCTAGTGGGCTCGGCAAGGGCGGCGTCCCGGGCGGTGGCCGGGACTAGGATGGGCGTGATGGAATTCACAGTTGAGGAGCTCGAGTTCCTGCGGTCGCAGCGCATCGCGCGGCTCGCGACGGTGGGACCGTCTGGATGGCCGCACGTGGTGCCGGTGATGTACTCGATTGACGAGGAGGGCGCCTTCGAGTTCGATGTCGACGGGGTCAAGCTGAAGAACCTGAGCAGCGAACCGCGCGCCGCCATGGTGGTCGATGCGATGGGTCCCAAGCGCGGGGTGGCGATCCAGGGCAAGGGGGAGCTGATCGGACCCGAGCGAGCCCGCCTGACACCGGTCAGAAAGTTCAGCTGGGGCCTTTAAAGCCGGCGTACTAGAAACTAGACCCTAGCCTTGGACCTCGCGCATCAGGTTTGCCATCTCGATTGCAGCCTCTGCTGCTTCAGCTCCTTTGTTGTTCTTCGGACCTGAGCGCGCCAAGGCCTGTTCCTTATCCTCCGTCGTGATCACCCCGAAAGCCACAGGCACCCCTGTGTCCAGCTGCACTTGCATGATCCCCGCTGCCGCCTGATTCGCAACGACCTCGAAGTGATATGTCTCACCGCGGATCACGCAGCCCAGGCAGACGATCGCATCGTGGTTGCCGCGCTCGGCCAGCGCGAGTGCGGTGACCGGCAGCTCCAGCGACCCGGGTACCCACAGCACATCGGGATCCTCAACCCCGCGCTCTTTGAGCGCGTTCAATGCGCCTCGAAGGAGACGCCTCGTTACGTCTTCGTTAAAACGCGCCACGACGATCGCGATCCGAAGGTCACTTCCGCTCATGTCGGGCGTGACGCCCTTCTCCCCCACTTGTTAGAGCAGGTGACCGAGCTTGTCTTTCTTGGTCTTGAGATAGCGCTCGTTGTGCGCGTTGGCCGCGATGCGAATCGGCACCCGCTCCGTCACCTCGAGCCCGAAACCCTCCAGACCGTAGATCTTCTTCGGGTTGTTGGTCAGCAGCCTGATCTTGCGCACACCAAGGTCGTAGAGGATCTGGCTCCCGATTCCGTAGTCACGCTTGTCCGCCGGATGTCCGAGTGCTTCGTTGGCCTCAACCGTGTCCAGGCCGCGGTCCTGCAGGTTGTACGCATGCAGCTTGTCCAGCAAGCCGATGCCACGACCTTCCTGGTGACGTATATAGAGGATGACGCCGAGGCCCTCGGCCGCGATCATCTCCATGGCGGCGTGCAGCTGGGCGCCGCAATCGCACCGAAGGCTGCCAAAGATGTCGCCTGTGAGGCACTCGGAATGCGCGCGCAGCAGTACGGGCGTTTCTGGATCGATCTCGCCCAAGACGAGGGCGAGATGATTCTCGTGACGCAAGACGTCCTCGTAGGCGAAGAGCTTCCACTCGCGAGGATCCTCACCTCCAATCGGTATCACCGCTTCGACTCGGCGCGCCACCAGCTTTTCGTTCCGACGCCTATACGCGATCATCTGCTCGACGGTGATGACCTTGATGTCGTGCTCGCGCGCGAAGCTGTCCAGGTCGGGCATTCGTGACATCGTGCCGTCGGCCTTCATCAGCTCGGTGATCACGCCGGCGGGATAGAGGCCGGCCAGAACCGCCAGGTCGACCGCCGCTTCAGTCTGCCCGGCACGGGTGAGCACTCCGCCCTCGGCAGCGCGCAGCGGAAAAGTGTGCCCGGGCATGGAGAAGTCGCTCTGTCTGGCTGAAGGGTCCAGAACCCTGCGGATGGTGGCGGCTCGGTCGTGGGCGGACGCGCCAGTCGTAACGCTGTCCTTGGCGTCGATGCTGATGCTGAAGGCGGTTCCCAGCCGGCTGGTGTTGCGCTCCACCATCGGGGCGATCCCAAGCTCGTCAAGTCGCCGCGCCACAATGGGCATACAGACGAGGCCCGATCCATGGCGGGTCATGAAGCTGATGTGCTCGGGGGTCACCAGCTGGGCGGCGACCACGAGGTCTCCCTCGTTCTCGCGTTCCTCGTCGTCCACGACGATCACGAACTTCCCCGATTTGAAGTCGGAAATCGCTTCGGGAACCGTCGCCAACCCCATCGCTGCTAGATATTACCGGTGGAGGTTTCGAGCGACGTAGCGGGCGACGATGTCCGCCTCCAGGTTGACCAGCGTTCCCTCTTTGTATTCGCCGGCGATCGTCACCGCTAGCGTGTGCGGAATCAGAGCCACCGTGAAGCTACCCTCCTGATCATCCACCGCCGCGACCGTCAGGCTGACCCCGTCGACGGCGATCGAACCCTTCTCGACGATGAAGTCCCGCAGGTCGGCCGGGAGCTCGAACGTCACCTCGCGGCCGGCCGTTGCGGCAGCCACCCGAACGACGGTCCCCGTCGCGTCGATGTGCCCCTGGACAAGGTGACCGTCCAGCAGCCCGTCCGCGGCCAAGGGCAATTCCAGGTTGACTCGCGCCCCGGGCGTCAGCGAACCCAGGGCTGTGCGCCTCAGCGTCTCAGGTACGACATCCATGGAGAATTTGGCTCCGGTTTTCTTGACCACTGTCAAGCAGCAGCCATTGACAGCAACGCTCGCGCCAATGCTGAGACGCTTTGCGGTTTCAGCGTTGTGGATGACCAGCCGGCCCGAGCCCGCCTCGATCACGGTGCCTATCGCGCTAACTATTCCGGTGAACATCCACATATCCAGTTATCAAGAGGTCGGCTCCCAGCCTGGTCGCGTCCAGCTCGCTTAGTGGGACGGCCTCGGCAAGATGCTCGACGCCTGCTCCCCCAAGAGGACTCGGGGCTTCGCGGCCGCCGATGAGACGGGGCGCGACATATGCATACACCTTGTCGACAAGGCCTTCCGAGACGAACGCTGCGTGAACCGTGCTGCCACCTTCCACCAACAGGCTCAGGATGCCCCTCTTTCCGAGCTCATCGAGCAACGGTTGGAGGGCGACCTGGCCGTCTGCAGTCGCAGGAAACTTAACCACTTCCGCTGCTCCCATGCGGCCGGCTCGAGTGGTCGCGATGAGCGTGTTGGGTCCGACGACCCTGGCGGACATGCGCAGACGCAGTTGCGAATCGACCACAACGCGCAGCGGTTGACGTGCCTCGACGCCCTCCAGGCGCGTGGTCAGCTCAGGATCGTCGACCATCACCGTGTTGACGCCGACCAAGATTGCATCGTGGATGTGTCGAAGCCGGTGGCTGTGAAGGCGTGATTCTTCACCGGTGATCCAGCGAGATTCGCCAGTACGCGTCGCGATCTTG
>DATCPW010000065.1:0-4455 GCA_036569865.1 Candidatus Dormiibacterota bacterium | reverse complement strand
GACTTCCAGGCGATGCGAGCCAACATCCGGTACCGGCCGGCGCGAGGTGCGCCTCCGCGTTTTGCGCACACGATCAACGGGAGCGGTCTCGCGCTTACCAGGACCATCGACGCCATCATGGAGACGTACCAACGGTCCGATGGAACGATCACGGTGCCAGAGCATCTCCGCCACTACATGGGCGGCCTGGAAGTTATCGGGGCGCGCTGAGTTCCTAGAATCCGTGGTACCCGCGGAGGGGTGGCCGAGTCCGGTTGATGGCGACAGTCTTGAAAACTGTTATAGGTGCAAGCCTATCCAGGGTTCAAATCCCTGCCCCTCCGCCACTCATTCGAATACGATCGGCACTCGCCGCAGGTCGATAATCGGATACGAACACTGACATCTGTAAAGGGGCGTGACTGCCAATTTGACTGCCAATACACTCTTGACAGTTCGAAATGGGCAATCGAGGCCGCGGTGAAGGCACCATCTATCGCCGGCCAGACGGTCGACGTAGGGAGTCTGTCAGCGGCGTCTCGGACCCATCACCGCCCACATTGACAGTCGCCAGCAGCGTCCCGGCGCAGGACCGAGGTATCGAATTGGGGCCAACGAAGGCGAAGCGACTC
The DNA here is from genome assembly GCA_036569865.1 of Candidatus Dormiibacterota bacterium. Classification (GTDB taxonomy): domain Bacteria; phylum Chloroflexota; class Dormibacteria; order Dormibacterales; family Dormibacteraceae; genus Palsa-872. The sequence continues at coordinate 3,844 of DATCPW010000065.1, read as the reverse complement.
ATCCACTGTCCTCCGGCTGAAAGTGGCGCATCTTCGGCGGCTGATCGCCGCCATCTGGTGGCGTCTTGCTGATGCTTGAGGGCCATGCCCGTGATCGCTTGGGCGGCGCGGTGTCGGGTCGATCCGTGGGTAGAGGCCCCCTGACCTTCCACTTGAACCGGTCTAGGAGCCAACGAAAACACTGGTCGCAGATCCATTCGTACTCGTCGTGTGTTGTCCAGCCCTCCCGCTCGAAGTCAGGGTCTTCTGGGGCATCACCCGGCACCAAGAAGGTCGCCGCGCAGAATGCACAGTGGTCATGGTCCCAGTCGGGCTGCCAAAGGAAATAGTTTCGACGGTGAAGAGTTGCGCCCTTAAGATCGGGACGATCCTTGAGATAAAAGTCGGCCAGCCGTTTGGTGCGTCTCAGCTCAGAATCCTCGCATTCGCATCAGACCATAAGACGTAGGCAGTCTGTTTAGCGGTGTCGGCGATCCGTCACACCGAACGGGTGACCGCTCGGTCTAGATGATCGATTGGCCGCAGAACCAGACCTATCAACCTAGGCGTCATACGTTTACCCTCGACCGTAGTTGGTGGATATCGCAACGGCGGTCGAGGTGAAGCCGACCACAAACCATGCAGCGACCACCAAGAACGTCCGTGGTGAGGCCGCCAAAAGACCACCCGGAGCGTGGCTCAGCCGGACATATTCCTTGAGAAGCAAAACGAGGATGGTGACAATCAAGCCGATTGTTGTGACATAGCCGATCGACCCAGCGCCTCCAATGTCAAGCCCCTGCGCGACGGCTTGCGCCGGCACTCCAGCAGCAGACCACACAAAGCCGAGGGCATATAGCCAAGCGTCGGTTGGGGATACGTCACGCCAAAGGCCTTGCCTAGTTAGTAGAGTTCCCCAGCGCTTGAGTATCCGGACTCCCGGCCGGACCCGAAGCACAATCACCGCGCTGACGCTGAGGATTGCGGTGCAGACAATAACGTCCAGCACAAAAAGTGGCGCTCTCACGGTTCTCAACCTTACGAACAGTCGCGTTGGCTGTGGGTCGCCCTCGGGTAGTTTGGTTGGCCACTGCTGCCATTAGTGCTGCCAACGGAACTGACTTCTGCGATACGCCGTGAAACGGGGCGAGGGGTCGTCAGTCGATTGCGAATACAGAAGTCGGCTAAGACGCGTCTGACGGCACGCGGCGGACGACACTTAGGCTAACTTTCAAACCGATGGTCCAGAATTCAGGTTCCTGCACCAGCTCCTAGCAATTCATATTCGATTCGTGCGTTCTACGGACAGCGGGCGCGTCGAGGTCGCCCCCAGTTGACAGCAGATTTGACAGCAAGTCGCAGACCCTAAATGCTTCGTGCCGTGAATTGGGTGCGCCGAATCCTCCGGGAGTCAGCGGCCGCGATAGGCACAGGCCTGCTCGCTGGAATCATCCCTCTTGCGCAACAGGACGCCGACGTGGAGAGGGGAGTCGACGCCCTCACAGTCGAGGCACAACGTCAGATCAACCTCCAATACGACACCGGAAGCGCCCAGGACGTAAAAACGATTGGGATGATCGCGGCCGCCGCCGCTGCTCTTGCTCTGGTTTTCCCCGCCCTACACCAGCCCTCGGGCTTGTGGGCAATCCCACTCCTGCTCCTGGCGGCCGCGACGTATTGCCTCGTCAGGTCCCTACTTCACCGTGACTTCGAGCGCGGCCCCCAGGTTCCCGATCTCTATCGGACCTATAGCGGAACCGTAATCGAAGCAAAGCAGGCAATCCTCCAAGAATTGGTCCGATCGATCGATCACAACACGCCATTGCTGCACTACAAAGCGCGCTGGTTCATGAGGGGCCTAGTGTGCCTAGCTCTTGCCATCATCTCGACCGCGGCCGTGCTGATCGTTCTCACGCTCTGGCCGGTATGATCGGTTTCGCAATGCAGGAAGACGAGAAACCGGCGCAGGACTCCGACAAGGGCGAAACGCCCAGGCCGCTTCCTGCCCCCAACAGCCCGTTTGGCGCAGCTCCTCAAAGGCCAGCGAAGCCGGAATACGACCAGAGGAGCCTCTGGCCGAGCGAATCCGAGGGATCCCGACGCTAATCCCTGCCTAGACTCCGGCCACGGAGGTCCTGCGCCATTCGCATATCGCGATCACCATGAACGTTTACAGCCACGTGATGCCGGCGGTCACGCGCGACGCGATGGATCGACTCGACACATTCGCGTTCGTTCAGAGTGGACCTTCTTCCCGGTGACCCAACCTCCTTCTGCCCTCGCCCTGTATCGGCCGTTCCCACTAGCAGAGGAGTTGAACGCGGCATGATTCTGATCACCGGCGCCACCGGGTTGAACGGATCAGAGCTCGTGCGGCGGCTTTCCGCGAAGGGGATCCCATCTCGCGCTCTGGTTCGCAACCCTGCGAAGGCCCAAATTCTCGCCTCACTGCCCAACGTCGAGGTCGTCGAGGGTGACATGGCCCGTCCGGACTCCCTGACCGAAGCGCTTCGAGGAATCGAGCGCGCGATGCTCATCTCATCCTCAGACCCGACGATGATCGAGACCCAGTCGAGCTTTATCGACGCCGCCCGCCGAGCAGGTGTGCGGCACGTGGTCAAGCTGTCGGGCATCATTCCCGAGCTCGACTCTCCATTTCGCTTTGCCCGCATGCATGCTGAGATCGAGCAGAGGCTCGAGGATTCAGGACTCGCGTACACCCACCTTCGTGCCGGCGAGTTCATGCCCTCCTACTTCCGCCAGGTTCCCTCGATCGTGGCCAGGGGCATCATGGCGCTGCCGATGGCGGACGCCCGCATCGCGTCCGTAGACATCGGCGACCTCGCCGAGGTGGCGATCGTCGTCTTAACAACCTCCGGGCACGAGGGCAAGACCTATCCCCTTACGGGACCCGAATCGCTGACGATGGCGGAGGTCGCCGAGAAGCTGTCGGCGGCGATAGGAAAGACCATCCGTTACGTGGACGTTCCCCACGAGGAGGCGAAGGCAGCACGGCTCGCAGCTGGAATGCCGCCCTATCTCGCCGAAGGGTTGGACGAGCTCCTCGCCGAGCGTCGCAGGGGGAAGGAATCCAAAGTGTGGCCGACCATCGAAGAAGTCTTTGGACTTAAGCCGACCCGCTTCGACGAGTTCGCGAGGCAAAACGCCGCCATCTTCCGCGGCGAGCAGCCCTCCCCCAGGTGAGCTAAGGCTGGGGCCACGCCGCGGGATCGTGCTCGGTGTTCGGCACGCTCCCGGCTCGCCAGTAGATGGAGTTACGTCTTTGCATGAGCTCCTCGTCCACGAGGTACCGGCGGAGTGCGGCGAAATCCCAGTGCCTCCGTCCGATGATCTGATTGATCTCGGTCTCGGGGTAGCGGCGTCCTGGCTCGAAATCTTCGACCAGCCAGTGCAACACCGACATTCGCTTCTTGTGCTGAGCGGGGATTGCGAGCAGCCGGCCTGCTGCGTCGACAAAGTTCTCCAGTACGCGAGCATCGAATTCGTCCATCAGCTTTATTTGACCCTGCGTTGCACCGCGACCTTGTCGAGGCCAAGCCAGTCGGCGAGCTCCTGCAGTTGGCCCTCGACTGTCCTGACATCCTTGGCGCTCGTGCCAGCTTCCATATGGATCGCCGGCACCCGCAGAGTGGATGATTCTCGGTCCGCCTTGGCGTCGAACCGGCCGATGAACCTGTCGCCGTCCAGAACCGGTAGGACGTAATAGCCCCAGCGCCGTTTCGCCGGCGGCACGTAGATCTCCAGCAGATAGTCGAAGCCGAACAGGTCGAGCAGGCGCCGGCGATCGTGGATCAACCGGTCGAACGGAGACAGCGTCGCTGTGCGTCCTGTGAACTGCCGTTTC
>DATCPW010000064.1:0-4365 GCA_036569865.1 Candidatus Dormiibacterota bacterium | reverse complement strand
ATCGGGATCGCCTTCGGGCAATTTCTGGAGGCCTACCGAGCCACCTTTAAGAACGACCTGAAGGCCGCGGAGATGAGCGAGTCCGAAAAGGACATTGCGGTCGGGCTCGGGCGTTTCGGGATGGCTGCTCGGGGCGTCACGTTCCTGGTGATTGGTTGGTTTCTGATCCAGGCGGGAATCCATCACAGCCCCAGCCAGGCCCAAGGCTTCGGCGGGGCGTTCCTGTTCATACTCGCCCAGCCTTACGGCCGCTGGCTGCTGGGCATCATCGCGTTGGGTTTCATGGCTCTGGGCCTTCACTCGTTCGCCTGCGCGCGATGGGTGCGGCTGCTCGGAAGCCGCGGTTGAGCGCAATCGTCGCCACCCTCCCGATGCGCAAGGCGACCACGTCGCCGTTTCGCTGGCCCTTCCTCGTGCTCGGCCTGCTATTGCTCGCGCTGTTCGCCGGCCTCACTGTCTATGCCGCCGGCAACACGTACATGCCCTTCGATGTATCACTTGAGCGCTCGATCCAAGCCGTCTCATGGGGACCGCTCGTCACTGTCTTCAACTGGTTCGACTGGCTGGAAGGCTCTCGCCAGCTGTACGCCGGCATCGGCGCCATCGTCGTGGTAGCTGTCATCAATTGGAAGAAGGCGCCGCTGATCGCGGTCGGAGCAATGGCCGGACCCATCTATTCGATAGTCCAGGGGATCATCCAGCGACCGCGGCCATCAGCCGACCTGGTCAATGTGATCCGGCACACGGGCAGCTTCAGCTTTCCGAGCGGGCACGTCGTCTTCTTCAGCTGGGTTCTGGTGCTGCTCATCGTCTGCCTCGCGGTCGGCCGCCTATCCCGGCCGCTGCTTGCGGTGGTTTGGATCGCAGCGGCCTTGGTCCTCTTGCTGGATTGCATCGGGAGGATCTACCTCGGCGAGCACTGGCCCAGCGACGTCCTTGGTGGCCTTGCCCTCGGGCTCGGTTGGACCTCACTCGTGCTTTCGGTGCGCCTGCTCTCCAATCCAGCGCTAGCGCGGAAGAGGTAGTCCCGTGGCCGTGAGATCGACGCTTCGCTCGTCGGCGCAGACGCGCGACCTGCCCCAAGACCGGTTCTCCAACCGTGAGCTGTCACGCCTTGACTTCGATAGCCGGGTGCTGTCGATGGCGGAAGATCCGGCCCGCCCGCTGACCGAGAGGATCCGCTTTCTCGCGATCGTCAGCGACAGCCTCGACGACTTCTTCCAGGTCCGAGTGGCGGGCCTGCACGAACAGGTGATGGCACCGGTGAGGGTGACCTCACCGGACGGGATGACCCCGGAAGAGCAGCTGGCCGGGATCGAGCAGCGGGTGCGCGCTCTGATCGAGCGCCAGTCGGCGACGCTAAACGGGGACATTGTGCCCGCGCTTGCCGAGGCTGGCTTCAGCATAGTCAAGGCAGACGATCTGACCAACGCTGAACACTCACTGCTCGCGGACGTGTTCCAGGAGCGAATCTTCCCTGTCCTGACCCCGCTCGCTGTCGATCCTGCCCACCCGTTTCCGTACATCTCTAATCTCTCGCTCAACCTCGCGGTGATGGTCCGCGACCCTGCACGACAGCAACCGCGGTTCGCGCGGGTCAAAGTTCCGCCGCTGCTGCCGCGCTTCATCGGCTTGCCTGATGGCGAGCGATTCGTGCCTCTCGAACAAGTCATCGCATTGCACCTTCCGGTTCTCTTCCAGGGCATGGAGATCGTCAGCTACCACTATTTCCGGGTCACACGCGACGCGGACCTCGACCTGGACGACGACGAGGCCGAGGACCTGATGGCCGCGGTCCAGGCCGAGCTCGTGCGCAAACGTCGAAAGGGCCGGGCCGTTCGTCTCGAGGTCGATCCCGACATGTCGCCTGACGTCCTTTCCCTCCTGCTGCGGGAACTGGAGCTCGGCCTTCAGGACGTGTACTCAATGACCGGACTGCTGGACTTGACAGGCCTTCTTTCGATCCACGTGCCCGACCGCACCCGGGTGACTGCGAGGGCATGGATGCCTACGACCCAACCGAGGCTTCGACCGTACGGCGGCGAGGCGATTGACTTCTTCGAAGTGATACGCGACGGGGACCTTCTCGTCCATCACCCATACGACTCGTTCGAGTCCTCGGTCGAGGCATTCATCGAGCAGGCCGCACGCGACAAAGACGTCCTCGGAATCAAAGTCACTGTGTACCGGACATCTGGCCCGGAGAGCCCGATCGCGGGTGCTCTCAAGGCTGCAGCCCAAGCCGGCAAGCAGGTCGTTGCGCTAGTGGAGTTGAAAGCGCGCGGCGACGAGCAGGCGAACATCGTGTGGGCCAAGAACCTGGAGGAAGCAGGCGTCCACGTGGTCTACGGCCTGGTCGGCCTCAAAACACACGCCAAGCTCATGCTCGTCGTCCGGCAGGAGGACACAGGAGTCCGGCGTTACGCACACATCGGGACCGGCAACTACAACTCCGCGACCGCGGGCACGTTCGAGGATGTCGCAATGTTCACCGCCGACCAGGATGTGACCGCGGACATCGCCGAGCTCTTCAACTACCTCACCGGCTACAGCCGCCAGAGCAAATACCGCAAGCTGCTGGTTGCACCCACGACGCTTCGCTCAGGATTGGTGAAGTTGATCGAAGAGGAGGCTTTGAAGCCGGACGGGCGCATAGTGATCAAGGTCAACAACCTGGTTGACCCGGAAGTCATCGACGCGCTGTACCGAGCGTCCCAGGCCGGCGTCCACATCGACCTCATAGTGCGCGGAATCTGCTGTTTGAAGCCAGGCGTGCCTGAGCTTTCGGAAGGGATCCACGTCCGTTCCCTTATCGGCCACTACCTCGAGCACTCACGGATTTTTCGCTTCGGCAGTGAAGCCGGTGGTCACGTTCTCATCGGTTCTTCGGATCTGATGCCGCGCAACCTCGACAGGCGGGTGGAAGCGGTGGTTCCAATCGCGGATCCAGGTCTCAAGCAAGGGATCGAGCAGTTTCTGGAGCTCGAGCTGGCCGACGACACGCTCGCATGGGAGCTCGCTTACGACGGCACATGGCGCAAGGTTGCCACGCGGAGTGGCGTCAACACCCAGGAGCTGATGCAGCGAGCCACCCTGGGGATCGTTGAAGGCGACTCAGTCCCAGCCGTATGAGCACCACCAAACGACCCGGCAAGAGTGGTGCCAAGGGCGCGACAAGCCTTCTGATCTTGAGCTCGAAGGCGGGCTCGATGACGCCCCAGATCGAGGCGAAGCTCCGCAAGGCCTTCGCGAGCAGCCTCACCGTCGAATTCGATCCCAAGATGGACGTCGAGAAGCTGGTCTCCCCAAAAGCCACGATCATCGTTGCCGGCGGCGACGGCACCATCGGCTGGGCAGTGCGTAAGCTGGCCGACACCAAGCACCCGATCGGCATTCTTTCGATGGGCACCTTCAACAACTTCGCCAAATCGCTTCATCTCCCCATGACCGTGGACGCAGCCATCAGGGTGATCAAGACTGGGCGTCCGCATCCATTAACCCTCGGCCGGGTGAATGGGAAGATTTTCCTGGAGGCCGCTGCGATCGGGCTCTTCGGCGAGTTCATCACCGCAGGCGAATCCGCCAAGGATCGAGCGTTCGGAGCCTTCGCCGAGGATGTGAAGCACATTGCCGCGGCCAAGCCGTTCACCTATGAGCTGACCGGTGACATCAGAGGCTCAGGCACGGCCATGTCGCTCGTTTTCACGAATACGACATCAATCGGCGCCCAGATGCCGGTCAGCGACAAGACGCCGAAGGACCCGTACCTGGAGCTGTCGGTGCATGCGGGCGCCACCCGCACTGACATCGCCAAGCGTGTGCTAGCCCGCGTCGTGCTCTCCAAACACAAAGAAGGAGGTCTTGGCCAAGTGTTCAAGTTCCGCAAGCTCGAGGTAACTACCAAGCCCAAGGTGCGTATCTACGCGGACAATGCACAGGTGGGGCGCACGCCGGCAACCATCACGGCCGAGGTGAGCGCAGTACAGGTGATTCTGCCCAAATGAGCGCGCAACCAAAGGACGCGTCGGCGCCTCTCGCCGAACCCAAGCAGGCCGCGGCCGAGGTCATCGCCGGGCGACCCGGGCCGACAGCCCGCCGCTGGCTCGGCCCCACCGCTCTTGTCTTCTTCATCCTGTTCGCGATCGACACCTTCCTCGTCGTCCAGAACGACGTGCTTCCGTTCGATGAACCCATCGCCAGGTTCATCCAGAGCCTCAACTGGGGGCCTCTCGTCTATCCGATGGAGCTCATCAACGCGAGCGCCGGCATCTGGCAGGTGCTGCTCGGCCTAATTGCAGTCGTCGCGCTGTTCATCTTCGAGCGCCGCGCCGGATGGCTGATGTTGATCGGCAGCATCTCCAGCCT
>DATCPW010000063.1:0-3894 GCA_036569865.1 Candidatus Dormiibacterota bacterium | reverse complement strand
GGCCTGTTCGTAGGCACAGTCCAAACCTAGGGCGCCCCGCGGGCCTGAGCTACAGGTCCAGCGACTGGGCCACGAGCTCCCTGTGGTACGTCGCGTCGCCGAGGGTCACCTCTGACGCCTTCGCTCGCTTGAAGTACAGGTGCATGTCGTGCTCCCAGGTGAAGCCGATGCCGCCGTGCACCTGGATACCGTCGCCCGCCACCTTTCGATATGCGTCGGAGACGTACGCCTTGGCCATCGACGACGCCAGCGACCGATCCGGCGCGTCGGCCTCGACCGCCCATGCCGCGTAGTACGTGGCGGAGCGCCCGCTCTCTGACAGCACGAGCATGTCGGCGAGCTTGTGCGACACGGCCTGGTAGATGCCTATCGGCTTGCCGAACTGGTGTCGCGTCTTGGCGTACTCGGTTGAGTCCTCGAGCACCTTTTGGGCGCCGCCGACCATCTCTGCGCAGAGGGCCGCGGTCGCCCACTCCAGCGCACGTTTCAGTGGAACCCAACCCTTGTCCTGCGCGCCCATCAGGGCATCGGCGTCGAGCTGGACGCCGTCGAAACGCACCTCGCTCCAACGCCGCGTCATGTCGAGCGTTTGTAGCTGAGTAACGCTCATGCCCTTGGGACGCCCCTTGACCAGGAAGAGCGAGATGCCCTCTTCGCCTTCGCCTCGCGTGCGGGCCGCGACCACCGTGTAGTCCGCGCCTTCCGCGTCCGGCACGAAGAGCTTCACGCCGTCCAGCCGCCAGCCGCCGGCTACCGGTTTCGCCGCCAGCGTCACACCGCTCGCATCCCACCGGCCGGAAGGCTCGGTCATCGCCAGCGTCGCGCGTGCTTTGCCCTCGGCGATGGCGCCCAGGACCTCTTTCTTCTGAGACTCGGTGCCGGCTTCGATCAGCGCCGGGACGGCCAGGCCCATGGTGGCGAAGAAAGGTCCTGGGAGAAGAGCGCGGCCGCACTCCTCGAGCACGACGATCAGATCGAGAAAGGTGCCAGCCCCTCCGTACTGCTCAGGGATGCCCAGGGAGGTCCAGCCGAGCCCCGCCAGCTTCTTCCATAGAGCCGGGTCGTAAGCATCGGGGCCTTCCATCAGCTTGCGCACCACCTTGGATCCGCATTCCTTGGCGAGAAAGTCACGGGTGGAACGGCGGAGCATCTCCTGCTCCTCGGAAAATGCGAAGTCCATGCCGTCGAAGTTTAAGCGGCGGCCGGATCAGCTCGTGGAGTCGGCCTCAGCCTCTGAAGGTGCTGGCAGCTCGAGAGGCTCTTCCGGCGCCGGCAGCTCGAGTCGCTCTTCTGGCGCTGCCAGCTCTGCCGGCGGCTTGGGCGCTGGCTTCGCCCGGGGCTTTCGGGCCGGCTTCGACGGAGCCGCAACGCCGTCACCGGCGGCGACCTCGGGCGTTGGAGCCGGCGATTCGGATGACGGCGCGCTGACGGCAGCCGCTGTTGGTTCGGGCTCCGCTGTGGCGGGAGCCGGCGTTTCAGCCGCCGGCGGGACCCATGGCTTCTCAATACGCATTGGCGGCGGGGTGGCGGTCTGCGGTCGTAGACGGAAAAGCATCAGCAAGCCGAAGAAGCCCACCAGGATGGCGAGCGTGCCCATCGCCACGCCGATCGCCAGTCCGCTGTCCTCGCCACCGCTCATCGGACGCTCAAATCCAGACGGACAGATGGCCGGGGCTGGGTCACACGTTCCGATCACGGCGAGCCTGAGTGGGACGGCGATCATCGTGAGCATTCCGTACACGAGCGCCATGCCCGCGATGAAGTAGAGCGCGGTGGCCAGCGGCCTGCCCTGCTGGTACAGGAGCGCCGCGGCTGCCAGCGCCATCGCGGCGACGCCGAATGGGATCGCTGCGCCGCCGATACGGTTGGTGCCACCGGCCGCCAGCACGAGCGGAAGGATGGCGCCACTGACGGCGAGACCACAGGCGATCCAGAAAGACCAGAGCACTCGGGGCTCTCGCTGCGAAATCGGATCCATTGAGCGGAATCATGCACAGATTGCATTAGGGGGTGCGGCCAGTTCAGTCGGGCGGCGTTCGAGTCTCTCCGGCTGAATCTGCCGCGCTGAGCCGGAGGCTGGGGCCAAGGCTGAGCTCGTTGAGGCGCGCCTCGTGATAAGGGTCGGTGTTGCCAAAAAGCTCGTGCGTGGTGGAGAGGCGGATGCGCATCAGGACGAAAAGGGCTTTGACGCCATCGCGCCAGGTCAGCTTCTTGCCCTGCTCGCGGCTACGGGCCGCATAGTCGATCGGGACCTCGTAAATCCTGTATCCGAGTCGCAGGATGCGGCCGGTGATCTCGGGCTCGATGTCGAACCGGCTACCGCGCAGGCCAAGCCTGCGCATCAGGGAGGTCCTCATTACCTTGAAGCCAGTCTCCATGTCCTGGATGTAGCAGTTGAACAGGATGTTCGTTGCGGTGGTCACCAGCTGGTTGCCGACGACGAACCAGAACGAGTAGGCGCTCTGGCCGGCGAAACCTCTGATGCCGTACACGACGTCAGCGCGTCCGCGCACGATGGGCGATATCAGCTTGTCGTAGTCGCCCGGGTCGTATTCGAGGTCGGCGTCCTGGATGACGATGAGGGGCGCGGTGATCGCTTCCAGGCCTGTGCGAATCGCGGCTCCCTTGCCGAGGTTGACCTCGTGGTGCTTGACCGTCACACGCGGATCGGTGGACAGTCGCGCGGCGGCGAGGGTGCCATCAGTCGAGCAATCGTCGACTACCACGACCTCTTGAACCGAGGGCTCCAGCAGGACGCGACGAATGACCTGTGCGACCGACCGCTCCTCGTTGTAGGCGGGGATGATCACGCCGAGAATTGGCTTGGTCGAGGCCACGGTCGAAAGTCTAGACGGCCGACTTCGCCTCTTCGCCAGCTTCGTGCCGGGTTCGTCCGGCGGTCACGTGCGCCGTCTGACGCAGGGGCACCTCCTCGATGAAGAGTGTCGCGACAAAGGCCAGCACGAGGAAGATCAGCCCGGCGACGAACACCGGATGGAGCGCGTCAGAAAGCCCGTGACGGATGGCGGCTGCGATGGCCGGTGAGAGGCGGGCGAGCTGGCTGGGGTCGAAGACGGCGCCGGCACCACCTGCGGAAGATTGAAAATTCTTCAGCGCCGCGGGCGGCAGATAGCGCGCCAAAGACGTCGTCATACCCTGGGTCAGGATCGTCCCCAATACCGCCAGGCCGATCGCGGAGCCCATTGAGCGCGACAGCTGCGTCGCCGAGGTGGCGACCGCCATGTCAGCGCGGCTTACGGAGTTCTGAACCACCAGCGTGTACGTCTGCATCGTGACCCCGAGCCCGAGCCCGATCAGGATCATGGCCTCGATGACTGTCTGGTTCGTGGTGTTGATGTCGAAGGTGGTCAGCATGGCGAAGCCGGCGCCCATGAATACGATGCCGGCCAGCAGCAGCAGCTTGTAGCGGCCGGTTCGTGAGATCACCTGCCCGCTGCCGATGCTGGTCACCACCATCGCCACCAGCATCGGGACGAGGATCGCGCCAGAGTTCGTCACCCTGTTTCCGATCACTCCCTGCACGAACACCGGCAGGAAGAAGATGGCGCCGAACATTGTCATCGCCACGCACATCCCCGCGATGTTCGAGAACGTGAAGATGCTGCTCTTCCATAGATGCAGTGGCAGCACCGGCTCCGGCGCTCGTGTCTCGACCCAGGCAAATGCGATGAGCAGCATCGTCGCGGCGGAGTACAGGCCGATGATCTGCCACGAGCTCCACGGGTATTGGTTGCCGCCCCATACCGTCGCGAGCAGAAGCGACGTGATGCCCAACGACAGGGTCACGCTGCCCGCGACATCGATCGAATGCTTGCGCCTCTCATTCGGCACGTGCATGAACAGGGCGACCACCACGAGCGTCAGGACGGCGAA
>DATCPW010000062.1:0-6597 GCA_036569865.1 Candidatus Dormiibacterota bacterium | reverse complement strand
CTGCTCGCGCCCCGCGGGCCGAGCGACCAGGACCTTGGGGCGCTTGACGCCATCGCGCTCCTCCATGAGCCCGAGCGGCCAGTGGTCGCGCACCTCGCGCTCATCGAGCGCGGCGGAGCCGACGATCTTCTCGATCTCGGCCCTCATTTGCTTTTCGCCGCGAATGTCCCTGCCAGCCAACCAGTCAGAAGGGGGACGCCGAATCCGCACGCGCCGGCGTAGTCATAGCCCCCGAGCACAGCGCCGGCCGCGTAGAGGTTCGCGAACGGCACGCTGCCTCCTTCGTTCATGGGCCGCAGCTGCTTATCCGTCATCAACCCGCTTTGCATCTCGGCCGCGGGATCTAGGTATTCGAGGTGCCGGAGCCGGGTACCGCCGGAGATGGCGGGACGTCCATCGTGGAAGACGCCCAGACCGGCCAGTGGCTCGGCCGGCATGCGAGCACCCCTGATGCCACCGCCGATGTGATGGCCGGTGGCGAGGACGAATGCATCGGCCCGGAACACCCGGCCGCCGGCGCGCGCGGCGGTGATCGAGACGTTCTCCGAGTCGAATGACTCGACCTCGGCCTTCATCGACCCAAGCCCGATCGTCTGCTGCAAGCGCCATCCGTGCGGCGAGGGGGGCGCCGCCAGGAGCTCGAAGCCCTCGTCCGGGAGATTCGTGAAGCCCGGCGGGTAAGCAATCGAAGCCGCCCGAGCCTTCGCCAGGGCTGGGGCACGCCTTCCGTACAGGTCGGTAAGGGAGGCCGACATCGGCAAGTTGGGGATCGATACGTCTTCCGCGAACGCGTCGATGCCGTGCAGCTCTTTCAGCGCTTGCGCAGTCGACGCGGCGTCGTAGTCGCCGACTTGCGGCACACCGACCACGGCCACCCGACGGCCGGCCAGCGCACGCAGCTCGCCGCCGGCCACTGTTGTGGGCACGAGGTTGGCGGGCCTCGCCAGCCCGTGGATGTCCGCATACAGCCCGCGGTTCCGCCAACTGCCCTCGAACTTGAGGCCCCCCTTCTCGAGGGCCAGATGAATCGCCTGGATTGCGGTGTCCAGCTCGGTGGCGATGCGGACAGCGTCCAGCCCCAGCCTTGTGAAGGGGTGGTGCGGTTGCGTCGCGAGGACCGAGTCGAGGTCGTCGACGATCTCCATGGCGCCGGCGTACAGCGCGGTTGCGCCGGGCGCCCGGGCCACCACCGTCACCTCCGCCCCGGCGCGCCTCGCCGCCAGCGCGGCGCAGTAGCCCGCAAACCCTCCCCCGATGACGGCGACGCGCGTCAAGGTTTGACTATCCGGCGGGTGTCGGCGACGTCACGGCGAAGCTGCTCGACCAGCTCCTCGGTGTTCGGGAACTTGATGTCTGCGTGCAGATAGCGAATGAACCTCAGCTCGAGCCGCTTCTGGTAGAGGTCGCCCTCGAAATCGAGGAGAAACGCCTCGACGCGAAGGTGAGTGCCTCCGAACGTTGGTCTGTAGCCAACTGAAAGCGCCGCGATGAAAGGACCTTCCGGCGCGATTGCCCGTCCCGCGTACGCGCCCAACGCAGGGACCAGCTTGTTGGGCTCAACCCCGATGTTGGCGGTCGGAAAGCCCAGTCGCCGGCCGACCTTGTCTCCAGCTTCGACAGGCCCGGCCATCGAGTATTCGCGGCCCAGCAACCGATTTGCCTCTTCCATCTCCCCCAGCGTTACGAGCCGTCTCACGTCAGAGCTGTGAAGCTCCTTGCCATTCAACTTGAAGGGAGGCACGACATCCACAATGTGGCCATTCGCTCGCAGCCACTCGGCGCTGCCGCGGCGTTCGCGGCCAAACGCGAAGTCGAAACCGACCACCCAACGGCGTACCTCGAGCACCGGCGACAGGAGATCGATGAACTCGTGCGGCGCCAGGGACGCCAGGGCGCGGTCGAACCGGATGACTATTGCGTGCTCGATCCCAAGGGCCTCGATGAGAGCGAGCTTCTCCTGCAGCGTCGTGACCGAGGGCGGGCAGTTGGCCGGGTCGAGAACGCAGCGGGGATGAGGTTCGAAGGTCATGAGCGCCGGTTGCGCTCCATCCTGCGCGGCGGCGGCGACTGTGCGACGGATGACGTCGACATGCCCGAGATGAACGCCGTCGAAGCTGCCGACGGTGAGGGTCACCGCTCCGATCGGGCTCGAGGGGAGCCCAAAATGAACTTTCAGTAGAGCACCCTCAGCTGAGCACCTTCTCGGGCACGAAGGTGCGGCGAAGTGGGTCGGCGTGGCCGAGGGCAACCAGCCGGCCGCCGGCGTCGTGAGCCCTGATCAAGCCCGGCCCGGGCTCTGGCAAGACGCGGACCGACCGGCCCTGCCTGACCATCGCCTCCTGTTCCACATTGAGCCGGACCCGCTCCATGTCCGGCAGTATGACTTCGGCCGGAAGCAGCAGGCTGCGCACGTCATCAGCCGTCGTCAGCGCCTCCACCTTCACTGCGGATTCGATGAGCAGAGGACCGTAGGCGGTGCGCACGAGCCGGCCGAGGTAGCCTCCAACGCCAAGCTTCTGGCCGAGGTCGCGCGCAATCGAGCGCAGATAGGTCCCGCTGCTGCACCTGATCTCAACGCGAGCCACCGCTTCGGAACCGGGCTCGAAGCCCAGCACCCGCGCCTCGTAGACCTCGACCTCGCGTGCGTGCGGCCTGGGCTCCTCGCCCCTTCTCGCGAGCTTGTAAGCGCGCTGGCCGTCGACCTTGACCGCCGAGAAAGCGGGTGGCTCCTGGAGGATCCGGCCCGTGAATGCTTCGAGGGAAGCTTCGATATCACCGGCCGTCAGCGCGCTTGGGTCGCCGACGGCTTCGCGCTCGGCCTCGGCGTCGTCGGTCGCCGTCGAAAAGCCCAGGTGGATGTCGGCGACATATGTCTTCGGGAGTCGGAGGGCGAACTCGGCGAGTCGTGTTGCTGACTCGAAGAGGATCGGGAGCACGCCGGTGGCGAGGGGGTCGAGGGTGCCGGCATGGCCGACACGGTGCGCACCAGTCAGCCGTCGGAGCCGGCTGACGACTGCGAACGAGGTTTCCCCGGCGCCTTTGTCTACGTTCAGAACACCAATCGAGAAGGCAGCAGCGTCAGCTCTTCTGCGAGGCGGCAATGAGCGACTCCTTGGCGGTCGCCAGCACGAGCTTCATGGCCTCGTCCATCGGCTTTTCGATCTCCGCCCCTGCAGCGCGAATATGGCCCCCGCCGCCAAACATCGCGCACAGCGCGGCGGCATCCACGCCACCCCGGCTGCGCACGCTGATCTTGGTGAGCCCTGCGTTCACCTCCTTGAAGAGGATGGCCAGCTCCAGCCCGGCGATGCTGTTGAGATTGTCGATGATGCCCTCCGACTCGGCCATCACAGCGCCGGCCTCCCGCAACATGCCGCGCGTTACCTTCGCCCAGGCCAGCCGGCCTTCCATCTCCACACGCATTGTCGCCAGCGCCAGGCCGTTCAACTTCAGGGTCGTCTCCGGCCGCATCTTGTAGACGAGGGTCGCGATATGACCAGGATCGGCGCCAAGGTGCGCCAGTCTCGCTGCATCTTCGAGGGCCTGCGGTGTGGTGTTCTCGTGCCGGAAGCCGCCGGTATCTGTAAGCAAAGCGACGTAGAGGTTGGTCGCGATGGCTGGCGTGATCGGGAACCCGAAGTGGTCGAGCATTCTCATCACCATCTGTCCGACAGCGGAGGCGTCTGGATCGATGATGTTTATGTCGCCAAAACGCGAGTTGGAAGGATGGTGGTCGACGTTGACGATGGTGGCGTGGGATGCGATCCGCTTGACGCTGCTCCCGGAACGCTCGAGGTTGCCCGAGTCGAAGAAGAACACCAGGTGCGGATCGATCCCGTGCGGCGGCTCCTCAAGGAGCTCCGCGAACCCCGGCAGGAACGTGTACATGTCCGGCAGCGGAGGAGGGATGAGCACCCAAACCTGCTTGCCGGCCGAGCGCAATGCCTCGGCAAACGCCAGGCTGCAGCCGAGGGTGTCCCCATCGGCATCCTTGTGCCCAAAGATCAGGATCTCCTCGTTGGCGTCGATGAGCTCCTTTACCTCGTCGTAAAGGTCCGGCCTGGGACGGGGGTTGGCTATGACGTCTCCTCCTTACTTTTGTCGATAGAGGTAACGTCGGCGGCGTCCGACCCCGGTGGAAGGACTTCCTTGAGCAGCTGGTTGATGTGGACGCTGTACTCGATCGAGGGGTCGATCTCGAAGCGGAGATCGGGCGAGAACTTCAGGTTCTGCAAGCGCTTGCCAAGCTCATGGCGGATCAAGCCCTTGGCCGAGACGAGGCCCGCTATCGATGCCTTCTTCTCCTCGGGGTTGCCGAGCACGCTCACACGCACGCGCGCTTGACGCAGGTCAGGCGACATGCGCACCGCCGTAATGCTCACGAATCCGATGCGTGGATCCTTGAGATCGCGGCGAATGATCGACATGATCTCCTCGCGCACCTGCTCGGCGACCTGATCGGCGCGGTAGCTGGTCATCACGAACTCCGCTTTCAAATGTATGGGTCCCCGCGAAATCTCGGCGAAGCCTCTGATTTGTTGGGGAGGAAGCAAGACACGCCTTGCCTAGATTTCTTCCCGCTCGAGGCGGTATGTCTCCATGACGTCGCCGGGTTGGAACGCCTCGAAGCCCTCGAGTCCAACACCGCACTCCTGGCCCTCGGACATCTCGCGCACGTCCTCCTTGAAGTGCTTCAAAGAGCTGATCCTGCCTTCGAAAATCTGCTCCTTCCCCCTTAACAGCTTGGCCCAACCGCCTCGAGTGATCTTGCCCTCGACGACGCGGCAGCCGGCGATCACGCCCTGGCGGGGAATCTTGATCGGGATGACGACCTCGACCTTGCCCTCACGAATCTGACGATACGTAGGCTCGCGCAAACCCTTAGCCGCGCGCTCGACGTCCTCGGTGAGCTTGTAGATGACGTCGTAGTAGCGGACCTCGACCTTGGCCCGTTCCGCCGCGGCGACCGCTGCCGGGGTTGGCTTGAGGTTGAAGCAGATGACGATCGCGTTGGACACGCTGGCAAGCAGCAGGTCCGAGTCGCTCACCGCCCCCACTCCCTGCCCGACGATCTTGATCGCGACCACGGGGTCTTCGATCTTCTGCAGCGCGCTGAGGACTGCCTCGAGGGTGCCTTGCGCGTCTGCCTTCACGACCAGGCTGAGCTCCTTGACCTCGCCTTCCTTGGCGCGTCGAGCCAGCTCCTCGAGGGTGATCCGCGGCGCGAAGTCTCGTGCCGCCTCCTGGGTGCGGCGCTCGGTCAGCTTGGTCAGCGCGATCTGGCGAGCCGCCTTCTCGGACCCGACCACCTGGAAGATGTCACCTGCCTGGGGGACCTCGCTCATGCCTGAGACCACGACGGGGGTGGCCGGCCCGGCCTCCGTCACAGCCTCGCCTCGATCGTTGGCGAGTGCTCGGACACGGCCGTAGATGTGGCCGCAGACGAAGTCGTCGCCCACTCGCAGCGTGCCCGCTTGCACCAACACCGTGGCGACGGGACCACGGCCGCGCTCGAGGTGAGCATCGACGACGGTGCCGATTGCGTTGCGGCCAGGGTTCGCTTTGAGCTCGAGGATGTCGGACGACAGCACGATGGTGGTCAGGAGATCGTCGATGCCCTGGCCCGTCTTCGCGCTGAGATGCACACACTCGTGCTCGCCGCCGTAGTGACGCGTGACGATGCCTTGCGCGGCGAGCTCCTGGTGGACGCGATCCGGGTTCGCACCCTGCACGTCCATCTTGTTGATGGCGACGATGATGGGGACCTTCGCCGCGCGTGCGTGCTGTATGGCCTCGATGGTCTGCGGCTTGACTCCGTCGTCCGCGGCGACCACGAGCACCACCAGGTCGGTCACCTGCGCGCCACGGGCACGCATCGCGGTGAAGGCCTCGTGGCCCGGCGTGTCGACGAACACGATCGGATGGCCGTCTGCCGTCTCGATCTTGTACGCGCCGATACGCTGCGTGATGCCTCCTGCCTCGCCTGCCGCGACCCGGGTCTTGCGGATGGCGTCGAGGATCGAGGTCTTGCCGTGATCAACGTGCCCCAGAACGGTCACGATCGGTGCGCGGGGAACGAGCTTGCTCGGGTCTTCGTTGGCGACCGAGAAGAGCTCCTCGCGAGAGGTGGTGACGACGGCTTCGCCTTCCGGTGATTCGGTGGCGACGACGTCTTCGCTCAATACCGGGTCGACTGTGTAGCCAAACTCATCGGCCACGATCTCCGCGGTGGCGAAGTCGATGACCTGGTTGATGGTGGCCATGATGTTCGAGGCCATCAGCTTCTTGATCACCTCGACCGGGCTCACGGAGAGCTTCTCAGCAAGGTCCTTCACCGAGAGGCTCGGCGGAAGCACCACGCGGCGGTCGCCGTTGGGGGCGATCTTGGTCGCCACCGACGCAGACTTGAACGCTGATCGGGCAGCCTCGATCGCCGGCGGCGCCAGTGGCGCGGCGGCGTTGCGCGTCAGCCGCCTCTGCTGGAGGAAGTTCACCAGCTCCTTTTGGCTGATCCCAAGTTCGCGTGCGAGTTCGTGTGCCTTCATGCGGAACCCTGATTATGCCGGGAAGCGCGGGGGAAGCAGGCCTCCCCCGCGG
>DATCPW010000061.1:0-1687 GCA_036569865.1 Candidatus Dormiibacterota bacterium | reverse complement strand
GGCGCCACCCCTTGCTCGACCAGCCAGCAGAAGCGCTCGGTTGCCGTGAAGGTCTTGCCGGTGCCTGGACCGGCGGCGATCAGGAACGCGCCATCCGGCCCGGCGTGAGCTGCCGCCTTCTGCTCTGGACTCAGAGTCATTCGGGGGGTGCTCCTCCATACGGGCAGATCGCGGCGTGCGGGCAGCTGCCGAAGCGGGTCACGCAGGTGCCGGCGAGATCGCGCGGACCTGGCTCGAAGTGGCCTCCCTTGATCCCCGCGATCGCCTGCATGACGACGGCGCGGCTGCGCTCGAGGTCCTCAGGAGTCAGCGCTTTCTCGCGATACTCCTTGAGGCCGGCGGGTTGCCCGACGGCAAAGATGTCTTGCCGCATGTCCCTCCAGACCCAGTCCTTCGGGTACCAGAGGGAGAGGAATCGCGGCTGAAAACCGAGCGCCTTGCCTTCGTCGTCAACCCCGTATCGGCAAGCCAGGTAATAGAGGGCCAGCTGCACGTCCGACATGTCCGGGCCGAAGTACTGCTCGTAGGCGTACCTCATCGGCTTGCCGGAACCGGTCTTGTAGTCGACGACCTCGACCTGACCGTCGCCCACGTCATTGACGCGGTCGATCTTGCCGACGATCTCCACGCCGTCGAGCTCTAAGTGAAATCGGCGCTCTACATCAAGAGTGCGCAAGCGCCTGATCACCTGCAGGCCGGTGACGAACTTGATGTAGTTGCCGAGAACGGCGCGGACCTGCAGCTCCTCGCGCTTGCGGTCGAGCACGCCTTCCATCCTCAAGAGGTACGGCTCGAGATGCTTCACCAACGAGGCTTCGAGCCATTCGCGCTGCAGCTCCGAGGCGAGCGGACGCCACTCAGACTCGTGGAGGTGGAAATCCTCGAGGACCTCGTGGAGAAAACCGCCACGTTCCATCGCGACCGACCGCGGCTCGTCCACGAGGCCCGGGTGGTGGTTGTACCAGTAGAGGCGCGGGCATTTGAGATAGTCGTTCAGCGTGGTCGGGCTGAAATGTCCGATCTCGACATTCGTCGGATTTCGATCCGGGCCGTACGGCTCGAATGGCTCGCCTGACTCGCCGTCCGTGAGAAATGCAACGTCGAGACCCAGCGCCAGAGCCCTGCCCGCGCTGCCGTTCAAAGCATCTCGATACGAGGCGATCAGCACCTCCGCCTCGCGCGCGAGCAGAACATCTCGCGGGGCCAGCCTTCCCGATGCGCGAGTGAGCTCTCGTGACTCCGCATCCGGCTCGGCCAGGCCGAGAAAGACAGATGCGCCGGCCTGTCGCAGGTACGCGTCGGCGAAAGTGACATACAGGCGCCGCTTGGCGCGTGTCATCGCCACGAAGGCGAGACGTGCCTCCTCCGCCAGGTGCCCGTCTGGATCCGAGGGCCATGACGGCATGAAGCCGACCTTGTAGCGCTCGAGCCATGCGCGATCTTCAGCATCCAGCAGCGGGTGCGGCCGAGCGGCAAGAGGAAAGAGCCCGTGCGCGAAGCCGGCGCTGAAGACGACCTCGAACTCGAGACCTTTGGCCTGGTGCACGGTGAGAACCTGCACCGCATCCCGCACCGTTGATCCTTGCGCCGGCGCTGTGGTGTCGTCAGCAGCGCCGCTGAGAAGTGAATCAAGCGAGCCGCTGATGTCAGTGAGCAAGGGCGGCACCCCGTGAAGTCGCTCGTGAAC
>DATCPW010000060.1:0-2875 GCA_036569865.1 Candidatus Dormiibacterota bacterium | reverse complement strand
CGACGAGCTCGCAAGCACAGTCACGGCGCAGCTCCTGTTCCTCGAGAACGAGGCGCCAGAGCGTGACATCCAGATTTACATCAACAGCCCTGGTGGCTCACTCACGGCGTCGCTGTCGATCTACGACGCGATGCAATACGTAGCGAACAAGGTGGGCACGTTGTGCACCGGACTTGCGGCCAGCGGCGCGTCGATCCTTCTCGCCGGTGGGGATCCAGGAATGCGAATGTCGCTGCCCCATGCCCAGATCCTCATCCACCAGCCGTTCACTCAAGGCATCCAGGGACAGGCCACCGACATTCAGATTCATGCCCAGGAAATCCTGCGTCAGCGGGAACAGCTGGCAGCGCTGTATGCCAAGCACTGCGGGCGTCCGCTCGAAGACGTCGAGCGGAACATGGAGCGCGACTTCTTCATGACCCCGGAGCAGGCCAAGGAGTGGGGCCTCATCGACCTGATCGTCGAGCGCAGCCCCGCGGCTGTCACCGTCTCGTGAGCCTTGGAACTGAGGTCGGATTCTGCCCTCGCTGCCAGGCGACGCGGACGCTGCGGACCGTTGAGACTCTGGTTTTGAAACGGTCCGCCGAAGGCACGCGTCTGGTACATCGCCGGCAGCTCGAATGCGTGAGCTGCGACACCTTCCTGTCCATGGTCGAGACGCCGCTGCGAACAGAGGTCGTCGCCGGACGGTCCTAGCGGACGAGCGTCAGCCCGTGGGCTCGAAGGGCCTCAGGTGCTCCAGGTCGGCGGCGCTCAAATCTGCGAAGAGTGCGAGGTCGTCGCTTCGCTGCAGGAACCGCCGCGGCAAGATGACCTCCTCTTTGAGGACGCCGTCCGGGAGGATCACAACGCCAATCAGCTCTGCGTTGTCGAACAGCACGTCCTTCACGGTGCCGAGTCGCTTGCCTGTGTTGCCCAACATCACGTTCTCGCCGCCCTCGATCTCGAGCTCGTCCGCGCCTTTGTTGGCGACCTGCTCCAGAGACGCGGGTATGGCGGGCGAGGACGTCAGAGCGCTGATCGCCTCTTCGGTCAGGCCCTCGGTCACGGTCTCATCGCCATATCGATAGCTGAGGTAGGGCGGGAGCTTGCGGACGTCCGCGGCCGTGAGCTTCAGGACGATGCGGTCGTGTGAGACGGAGCTGACTCCACTGCGAGGCACGATTACCTCGTCCGCGAGCAGCCATGATCCGGGGGAGAGCAGATGACCCGTGAACCGCCGGCTCTCCTTTGCCACGAAGGCCCTGAGCGTGAGGGCGTCCTTCTCGACGATCAGGCGCGAGAGCTTGCCGATCTCCGTCCCATCGCTCGAATAGATGGCAGCCCCGAGGTGAAAATCCTCATCCTTCGATCCCGGTTCGTTGCTGGCCACGGCTTTTAAGGCTACTCAGTGCGCCACCCACTGTCGCGACCCACGATCCCAGTGGGCGTGGCCGTCGCTGTTCGACCGATCACCGGCACGGAATCCCGCTGCCCGCGCCGCGATCGAGAACAGGTATCTGGTGGCCACAAAGAACCTGGTCATGTCGCATACGGAAACCGTCCACCGAGCACGCTTTATTTCGCCTCAGCGCGGCCTCACATATAAGTAGACGCGCGCGCAGTTACGACTCCAGCGCCAGCATCTCCGCTTTCCACGGTGGCTCAGCGCCGGCTCGCGTGCAGGTCAGCGCCCCGGCCAGGCACGCAAATCCCAGCGCTTCCCTGAGCTCCCCGGGCTCGAGGGACAGGTCGGACCGGATGGCGCCATGGTCGTGCATCCACGCCAGCAGGCCCGCCCCGAAGGCGTCGCCGGCACCTATCGTGTCGACGACCTCCACGTGCGGCGCGGCGACATGGATGCGCGTGTCGCGGTGGGCGCCATACGCACCGTCGGCGCCCAGAGTGACGACCGCCAGGCTCACCCCCTCGCTGAGGATGCGCTCAGCCGCCTCCTCGTAGCCGAGGCCTGGGTACAGCCAGGCAAGGTCGGCCACGCTCGCCTTGACGATGGTGCTGTGTGAGATGGCCGTACTCAGGTGGTCGCGGTACTCGGAGTCAGGTACGAGCCCGACCCGTATGTTCGGATCGAGCATCACGAGACGCCGGCCATGCTCGCGGCGGATCAGATCGACGAGGGTGGAAGCCATCGGCTCCAGCACGAGGCCAAGCGTGCCGACGTGAATCGCGTTGACCTCAGGTCCGAACCGCTCAGGGACCATCTCTGGCGTGAGGTTGGGCGCGGAGGTTCCCTGGACGAGGAACTGGTACTCGGCGAAGCCTTCGTTGTCGATGTCCGCCATCGCGATGGTGGTGGGTTCGGAGCCGATGCTCGCCAGCTCGAGGCTCGCTCCGTCCGACACCAGCAGGTCGGCGAGCTGACGTCCGAAAACGTCATCCGAAAGCCGGCCCAAGAACGCAGTGGGCATCCCGAGCCGTCCGAGCGCGCGCGCCGTGTTGAACGGGCCGCCGCCCGGAGCTGCCTGCTGAGTGACATCCCCGTTCGAGATCATGTCGATCAACGCTTCACCGCAGACGACGATTTCGCTGCTCGCCAAGGGTGTCATCGATTGCGGTGCCGGAACACCAATCGATTCAAGCTCGACGATTACCTGGGAGCGATCGACACGTTCCTGGCCGGCAGTGGCCTCAAGGTGCAGGTGGGGCCGGGGCTGCCAGCGGCTTAACAGGCCTGGGTTTGCCGGGCCCCTGGCCCTTCGGCGCGTAATAGGTGCGCCAGATGAGGCGATGAATAGGCAGCCACCTGGGAATGTCGCGCAGGATCGGGATGAACGGAACCAGCGCAAGCAGGATCGTGAGAACCGTCATCAGAATGATGATTCCGAGGTCCGCATTGCCCGCGTTCAGGCCCAGGAACCCGGTGTCGCTGGTGAAT
>DATCPW010000059.1:0-4484 GCA_036569865.1 Candidatus Dormiibacterota bacterium | reverse complement strand
GCTTCCTGCGACCAGCCCAGGCAGGTGAGCTCCGCGCCGCGAGGCGCGCGAATCGTCCGCGTCACAGCAGGTGGCCGGTAACAGCCTCGGCCGCCGCCACCACGGCACCCGTGCGCACCAACAACTCCGCCGCGGCCAGGTCCGGCGCAAGAAAGCGATCGGGCCCGGGTCCGCCGACGACCGTGCGAACAAGGTCGCGAACCGCGGCGGTAGCCGGCGCCGGCTTGAGGGGCGCCCGAAGGTCGAGCGCGCGCGCCGACGCCATGAGCTCGACGGCAAGGATGTGAGTCAGGTTGTCGAGGACGGTGCGCAGCTTCAACGCGGCGCCCCAACCCATCGAGACGTGGTCCTCCTGCATCCCAGACGTGGGAATCGAGTCGACGCTTGCCGGCGCCGCCAGCCTTCGATTCTCTGCCACCATTGCCGCCGCCGTGTACTGGGCGACCATCAGGCCCGAGTTGACGCCGGGCTCCTCCGCCAGGAACGGCGGCAGGCCCTCGGAGCGATGTGGATCCAGGAGCCGATCCAGCCTGCGCTCCGAGATCGCGCCGACCTCGGCAGCCGCGATGGCGAGGAAGTCGGCGGCAAAGGCCAATGGTTCGCCGTGAAAGTTGCCGGTCGACTCGACCTCGCCGCTCTCCAGCACGACCGGGTTGTCGACCACCGACGCCAGCTCGACCGCGGCCGTCCGACGCGCAAAGTCGAGAGTGTCGCGCGCGGCGCCCGCGACCTGAGGGCTGCAGCGAACCGAGTAGGAGTCCTGGACTGCGTGTTGCGAGTGCCTATGCGAGGCAACGATCCCCGACCCGCGCAGTATCTGAATGAGGTTGGCGGCGCTTGCGACCTGGCCTGCGTGCGGGCGAATCTCGTGCAGCTGTTTCTGGAAGGTCCTGTCGGTGCCCATCAGCGCCTCCGTCGACATCGCGGCTGTGATGTCCGCGATGCGGAAGCATCGCTCCGCGTCAGCGCAAGCGAGGGCGAGCATGCCGAGCATTCCGTCGGTGCCGTTGATGAGGGACAGCCCTTCTTTGGTTTCCAGCTTCAGAGGCTTCAACTTGGCCGCCTTCAGGGCCTGCAGCGCGGGCCGCATCACGCCTTCGGAGTCCACCACCTCGCCCTCTCCGACCAGGGCCAGGGCGATGTGCGCGAGCGGCGCGAGGTCTCCGCTGCAGCCGACCGACCCATGTCGCGGCACAACAGGGGTGAGCTTCGCGTTCAGCAGCGCGATGAGGGCCTCGGCGACCGCGGGCCTGACACCCGACAGGCCCATCGAGAGCGTGCGAGCACGCAACAGCATCGTCGCGCGCACCACCTCGTTTTCGACGGGGGGTCCCATGCCCGCGGCATGAGAACGAATGAGCGCCAGCTGCAGCTCCGGCTGGCGCAACGGCGGGACGCGAGTTCCGGCCAACGCGCCAAAACCGGTCGAGACGCCATAAACGGGCTCGCGTGACGAGGCGGCCTTCTCGACCCGCATCCGGCTACGGTCCATCCGCGCCCTCGCTGCAGGCGCCAGCGCAACGGCCTCGCCGTGACGGGCCACGGCCACGACCTGCTCCTCACTGACCCCCGTGCCACGCAGGGTTACCGTCACCGGCGCCTCCCTACGTTCTTCAATGCCTCTCTTTTACTCAAGCCGCTCAATCTCGCCTCATTCGCCGCCACATAGCGTGCCACCTCCTCGGGATCCGTCCATGCATATGACCTGAGCGCCCAACCGATGGCCTTGCGGATGAAGAAGTTGCGATCCGCGAGGTTGGGCTCGATGTTGGCATACAGCAGGTCGCGGTCGGTGTCTTTCTTGAAAGAGATCTGGCAGATGATCGAGACCCGGCGCTTCCACATGTCCTTGTCGGTGCTCCACGCACGCATTACAGGGCGGACCTTCTCGGGATGTGACCTGAGCAAGTTTCCGACATGGCCGGCGACCGCGTCGACATAGTCCCACGAGGCGCCCGTGGTGATGATCTCTTCGTACAAAGCAAGCGCGTCGGGCGTCCTGCAGTCGCGATGCCGCCGATCGCCCAGAAGCTCGATTGCGGCATAGCGCTCCTCCCGAAACCGCGCTTCGCGCCACAGCTCCAGCACCGCCGCGCGCCATTCATCGCAGCTCCCCAGCGGGTGATTGGCAAAGATGCGCTTGGAGATGGCCCGCATGTCGGGGGCCGAGATGCCTCGGTAAGGCATCTCCGATTTCATGTATGCCTGCATGCCCGGAGCCCGTTCGGGGTCGGCGGCCGCAGCCAGCGCGGCACGCATCGCCGTCCCCAGTGCGGTCACGGCGCGGGTATGTAGCGAGCGCCGACCGGCGAACCGTCCTCGACCTCGACCGCCCAGGTCGCCCCTTTGTCGTACGCGGCCTGAGAAGACTTGACGATGCGGCGCCTGATCAAGTCGTCGACCAGCTCCATGATCACGTCGCCATGAGTGCACAGCACGGTGTCGTCGAGGTCCTGGTCCTCGATGAACCGATAAGCCCCCTTCAACCTCGCGCCCTCGGCGAGGTGGCGCGTCTCCTGGACCTTGAGCTTCCGTGCCTTGGCGAGCGGCTCGACCGTCTGCACGCAACGGAGGTAGGGGCTCGACCACACCGCTGTGATCGGATAGGGCCCCATGAGCGAAACCAGCTCCTCAGCCTGCTTGCGCCCGCTCTTGCTCAGGGGACGCTCCCGATCGTTGCCCTCCCAACGGGTGCGACTTCCTGCCTTGGCGTGACGGACGAAAAAAAGAGTTGGCATTAATTTGCGGGCATCCAATCGCGCAAGCTCTTGCGGTCCAGGGCTTTCCAGACCTTCGGCCACTTCTTGCGCGCGTCTTCGGCCGCAACGTGCTCCATCGCGATGAGCTCGCCTGCAACGAACGCGCGGCGGCCGCCGATGCGAGTACCCCGCAACCACGCTTGCGCGGTGACGCTGTCCTGGTGTTCGCCGAGAATCGTCTGGAGCTTCGCAGCGTTGCGGGCAAACGTCACTGCTCCCGCCCCAACCACAGGCGCCACCGCCTCAGCCGCGTAACGAGCGCGCTTGGCGAGGATGCGGATGCGATGCAGATCCGGATCCGCTGGAGGGTCCGGCAGATTCTTGACGCCAGACCGCAGCCGCTTCCATGGAGCGGTCGCAAGCGTGGGCAGCACTGAACCGCCAAGCTGATCGGCTTCGGGCAGCACGTTCGGCGCGTGCGCAGCCGCCACGAGACGCTCGAGGAGGTCGACGTAACGCGTCGAGTCGAGATCCGCGAGCAGCTTCTTCCGCAACGCCTCGATATCCACCTCGAGCAGATGGAGAACACCGAGCGCCGAGCGCAGGTCGTTGGCGGGCAGCGATTTTGCCCGCTCGCGCAGCCTTTCGAGCAGCACCTCCTGGTCGCGCACGGCGCCCAGGCTCATGGCCACCCAGCCAAGCTCGGTTCGCAGGGGGTCGCTCCATTCCTGGTCGAGGAGGGGGCCGAAAGTCCGCAGATGCGACCGCAGCTTGCGGGTCGCGACGCGCGCCTGGTGCACCGCCTCGGGATCGCGGCTCGTCCGTACAAGCGGGTCGTGATAGAGGAGCGCGGCGACCGACTGCGCGATCACGCTGCGGATGACCTCGCGCGCCGGAGAATCCGCCTCCACGACCAATGGCGCCACCTCTGGCGGCTCCATCGCTCGCGGACCGAGAGCCCTGATGTGCTTGGGCGTCGGGTCGGGCGCGCCGGCGCCCGCGCCACGCAGGCGGGCGACCAACGGGGCCACGATGCCGTCCGCGTCGCCGGTGACCTCGACCTCGATCTCGCGGAACCGCGCCGCCACACGGCGGCCATCGCGGACCGATACCTCGTCGTCCACGACCTCGGCAAGCCGGGCGCCGGATGCGTCGAGCAGACGCACACGGCGCCGCACAGTCGAAAGGCGGGCGACAGGAACGAGCTCGGCGGTGCGGACGTAGGCGCGGACGATGGCCACCGCGGCCGGCGGCGGTTTCGTGGCGCCACCCTGGAAGTTGAGCTCGTCGCGCTCGAGCAGCGGCGCGCCGGCCTGGCCGTCGGTTGATGCGTGGGTTGGCGGCAGCTTCAGCGTCCAGCCCTCACCGCGGCGATGCCGCAGCGACACTCCCCAGCGCGCAAGCCGGAGATCGGCGGTGTCGAAGTACACGGTTTCGAGGCGGACCGCCTCCGGCGCAGTGATGGTCACGCCGTCCACGACCCCGTTCAGGTCGGGGAGGTGAAACGCGGGTCCCGCCCCGAGCTTTACCTCACGCTCGAGCATGCGGGATGTTGGTGACGACTCCGTTGACGACACCGTTGACGATCCCGTTGCCGCGGGCGCTCTCGAGCGCGAGCTCCTGAAAGCGCTTGTGCGAGTTGAGCCCTTGGACGGTGGGCACCTTCTGCCATAGGCCGTCAGGACCCAGGGTCCATGCCAGCACGTCGTCGGCGAGCAAGATCTCGAAGATCTGCGACAGGCGCGCAGAGAGCTTGGCGTCCGCGACCGGCACCACAGCCTCGAC
>DATCPW010000058.1:0-3937 GCA_036569865.1 Candidatus Dormiibacterota bacterium | reverse complement strand
TGTTGACACCAGCGCGCGCGGTGACCGCTATTGCATCAACGGAGCGATCGCGCTTCATGAACTGCGCGGCAAAGTTGCCGGCGGTGTCGTAAACAAGAAGCGCCACTGGATCAGCCCCGAGTCCTGGCTCAATGCGCCGCTTTCCCGAGGCCGTGCGGTCCTCGCGCGACACGAGCCGCCACGTTCCGACCAGCTGCGAGGCCAGCGTCTTCATGACCTCAGACGCCGGCGACTCGATACACGCGCCTCGCCTCGTCGATCCCCTTGAACTGGTGGGCGCCGCGGTCCTCGAACTCGATGCCCGATCCCGCCACGAGATCCCGCACCGTGCTCGACACCAGCACCTCGTCCGCCTCCGCGAGCGCGCTGATGCGCGCGGCCATGTGGACGGCGATGCCGGCCGCGGCCTGCCCTTCCCTCTCCACCTCACCCGTATGGATCCCTCCTCGCAGCTGAAGGCCGAGCTCGTGAGCCTTGTCGATGGAATCGATGGCGCACCTGATGGATCGGGCAGGTCCATCGAAAGTGGCCAGCACGCCGTCGCCGGCGTGGTCGACGACGAACCCGCCGTAGTAGGCGACGAGGCCGTCGGTGGTCGCCCGGTGTCGAAACAGCAGGTCCTTCCACGCCTCGTCACCCAGAGCGGCAGCGTGCTTGGTGGATTCGACCATGTCGAGCACCATGATCGACGCGAGCACCCGGTTCGTCCTCAGATGGGCGGGGGCGCCGGTGATGAACTCCTCGATCGCCGCCAGCACCCGATCGGGCTCGATCGTGATGAGCGAGTGCGTATCACCGTCGAACTCCATGAACTTCGCGCCTGGAATGCGCGCGGCAAGATCGCGCGCTGCGTCGATGTTTGCCACCGGGTCGCCCGTGCGATTCATCACCAGGGTGGGCACGCGAATGTGAGGAAGGATGTCGATGATGTCGATCTCTGAGTTCATGCGCTCGAGCGCGACCAGCGCCGCGGGGCTCGCACCCGCCCGAAACCACCGGATCAGCCAATCTGCGTACGCCGGGTCGTCGGGCGTTCCGTGTGGAAAAACATAATCGTTGGTGACGCCGTTCTCGTTTATCTCGGCAAGCTCACGTTCAACTTGCTCAGGAGTGACACCCCACGGATAGTCCTTGGTCTTCACCCACCGCGCCTGGCCGCCCCAGATCACAAGAGCTCGCGTCCTCTCCGGATAGGTGGCGGCAAAGAGGCACGCCATGGACGACCCCTCCGACACGCCGAAGATCACCGCGCGGGTGCTCCTCGCCGCGTCCATCACAGCGCGGATGTCGTCGGTGCGCTCCTCGAGGGTGGCAATGTGGGCCGGCCGGTCGGACAGCCCGGTGCCCCGCTTGTCGAATCGGATCAGGCGGCAGAAGGCGCCGAACCCTTCGAGCACACGCGCCCGAGGCGGCCAGTCCCACTCCATGTCGAGCTGCGACACCGTGCCCGGGGTCCAGATCAGGTCGATTGGACCATCGCCGGTGACCTGGTACGCGATCTTCAGGTCGCCGCTGCGGGCGTAGTGGATGGGCGGGTGCACGAGTGAAAACGGTAACGCCGCACAGCTCTACGCGGCGGGCTAGTGTCTAATCGGAGGTCTGTATGAGCCTGTCAATCACGATCTTTGGGGTCATCGCCCTCACTTTCATGATGGTCATGTACGCCTTGGAGCGGCGGCACCGAGGCTTCGTGTTGGCTTTTGCGGTGGGGTGTCTCCTGTCTAGCACCTACGGATTCCTTTCAGGTGCCTGGCCATTCGGCGTGGTCGAATTGGTCTGGGCCGGGGTGGCCATCAGGCGCTACTCGACAGCCGGGGCTTGAGGCGTTGGCGTGCTCAAGGCACGGTCGAAACCTGCCTGACCCAGCGCCTAATTGCGAAGGGCGAATGACGCATTTATATTTTGGCTCCGAGGCCTTGGCACCTGCGACAATGCTTCGGAGGGTGCGCCGGCGATGCGCGCTAGGGGCTTTTCCATTTGGTAGCTAGGAGGGTGGATAACTTTGGTCAGTCATAGTCTGAAGCGACGGCTTTCGATTCTTGGAGGTCTCGGCATCGGCTTGATGGTGGCCTTCACCGTCATGACGCTGCCCGCCGGGGCCTCTCCAAACCCGTTCCTCGATAAGGCCAACGGCTTCGCCCTCCTGGGCCCGAATGGCAAGCTGGCGCCGCATCCCAGCGGTGGCACCGTGGTTTCGTTCGACGAGCGCGCGTTGATGTCCGACAACACGGCGGCTGCCTCCGACGCTCCTCCTGACGCCGCTGCGAGCGCCCTTGGTTGCGCCAACCGCGGCAGCGTCACCAACCCGCGCGTGAACCAGGACTGCACCCTCCGCCGGCAGGCGGAAGAGCAGGTGGCGATCAACCCGGTCGATGCCACCAACATCGTGGCCGGCCAGAACGATAGCCGGATCGGCTTCAACAAATGCGGCTTCGACTACTCCCTCAACGGCGGCACGACCTGGGGCGACGGCCTGCCTCCGTTCTTCCAGCACCTATCGCTGATCGGTCACACGTACGACGCGGCCAGCGACCCCGCGCTGTCGATCGACGGCACCGGGCAGGCCTGGTACAGCTGCGTCGTGTTCGACGTCAACAGCAACGCCAGCGGCCTGATCGTGACCCGGTCGACCCCCGGACTCAAGGGTTCGGCTTACTCCAACGTAGCCGCGGGTGCGTCTCCATTCGTCGTCGCCGAGGATGCCAGTGGCGCGAACTTCTACGACAAGGAATTCGTGGCCGCCGACCAGCGAACCGGTCACAGCACGGCGTACGTGACCTTCACCGACTTCAAGGCGAACCCGAACTGCAAGAAGTCCTTCAACAGGTCAGGCTTCTGCGAGTCGCCTATCTATATCTCCAAGTGGAAGACAGCCGGTGGCTGGACTACTCCGATCCAGATAAGCGGCAGCTCCAGCATGTGCACACTCGGCAACCTGTTCAACCCGCGGCTGCCGGCCAACGGCTGCAACTTCGACCAGGGCTCCTACCCTCGCGTTCTCCCCAACGGTGATGTCTACGTCGCGTTCAGCAACTACAACACTCCTACCCTGATCAACCAGCAGCTTGGCGTGCACGTCCACGTCTCCGGCGACACGATGACCGCCGACGCTCCGGTCCGGATCGGGCTTGACAACGAGACCAATTTGGCGCTCTGCGACTTCGGTCGCGGCCCTGAGCAGTGCGTCGACTCGTTGAACATTCGCAACCAGGACTTTCCCGCCCTCGCTCTCGACCGGTCAGACCCCAACCACCTGGTGGCTGCGTGGACCGACACGCGGTCCTCAACGACCACCGGGAACTACGACGTCGTCGTCTCCGAGAGCACCGACGGCGGCGCAACCTGGAGTGACGCCTCAGGCGGCGGGACCGTCCTGACGACCTCGGGCGCCTACTTCGAGCCGTCGGTCGCGGTGGCCGCGCCCAGCGGCAGGGTCGTGGTCAGCACCTACAACGCCACCCTTCCCCATCACACGACGCTGGTTGGCGATGGCACCTTCGGCTACGGCTACCGGGTCGAGTCAGCCGGCACCTTCGGCGCCTACACCCCGGCCAGCGACAGCCAGACCAACCCCAGCCCACAGGGCAACGCCGCCCAGCGTGGATTCCTCGGGGACTACTCGAGCATCGACGCCGCCATCTCAGGCGACCTCGTTTACATGGTCTGGTCGGACACCCGCAATTCGAGCTCAGCTGGGCCGGATGAAGACATCTTCATCTTCCAGACGCCCGTCTAACGACCAATTAGAACTTCGCGAGGGGCCCGCCGTAGGCGGGCCCCTTCTTTATTTCTAGAACCGGCTGCTTAGGAGGCCTTGGCGCCCTCCAGCTCTCTGGCTTCTTCGTCGACCTCTGCCTCGGTCTGGGCGACGGGCGATCCCTCGCCGAGCGCCGTACCCGGCCTCTTCTTCGCCGCGAGCAGCGGCACTGTCGGCATG
>DATCPW010000057.1:0-3877 GCA_036569865.1 Candidatus Dormiibacterota bacterium | reverse complement strand
CGTGATGTGCGTACCTGTCTTTTCCATCACGTTTGGATCAGCCGCCAAAGCCGCCAGTGCCCGCCCGTTGAAGATCGGGGCCACGCTGCGGCTCAGATCGGGGTAGAGGCCAGGTTCACCGACCACCTCCTCAGTCCTGGTAAAGCCGGGCCACACCGAAATGGATGCGACGTTGTGCGGGCGCAGCTCCACCGCCATGTCCGCGGCAAGCTTGTCCAGTGCCGCCTTGCCGACGCCGTAGGCAACGTTGTCGGCGTACTGGACTGCACCCGCTGACGAGATGCAGACGATCAGCCCGCCGCCCGTCTCGATCATCAGCGGGGCCGCGAACGCGCTGGCCACGTAGTGCGAGCGCAGGCCGACGTTGTGAAACGAATCCCAGAACTTGACCGGCACCTCCCAGAACGGACGCAACTCCCAAAAGGAGGCCACGCCCGGCGGGAGCTCGGATCGCTGGGGCGTCGACATCACGTTGTTGACCAGCACATCGAGGCGGCCCTGCTCGACACGCACGCGATCGAACACGGCCTTGACCTGCTCGTCGACGGCATGGTCGCATCTGGCGGCGATGCCCTTGCCCCCGAGCTTGTCGATCTCCTGCGCGGTTTGCTTCAGCGAGCCGCGGTGATCGTCTGAGCTGTCGAGGCTGCGGCCGGTGATGTAGACCGTGGCGCCTGCCTCGCCCAGACCGAGCGCGATGCCTTTGCCCACGCCTCGGCTCGCGCCGGTGACGACTGCTACTTTTCCATCGAGAGCGCCCACTGCGCCAAAGATAAGCAATCTCCTAGCCTTGTCGGGTGCCTCAGCCTCCCGACTTGCACGTGCATACCGAGTGGTCGTGGGACGCGCCCCGTGGCCACATGGAGCGCAGCTGCGAGCGTGCGATCGAGATCGGCCTGCCCGCGATCGCATTCACCGAGCACGCGGATTGGGCCCTGGTGCACGAAGGCCAGCACTCGGTCGACATCGTTGGCTATCTCGACGCCGTTGAGCGGTGCCGGGCGAAGTTCAAAGGGCTGCGCATCCTCACGGGCGTTGAGCTTGGCGAACCGCACCGGTTCCCGCGCGAAACCGCGGAGGTATTGGCGGCAGCACCGCTGGACCAAGTGCTGGGGTCCATCCACAGCGTCCGGATCGATGGCGAGCTGCTCGACGCCAGCCAGTTCCGGAAGACCGAGGGCCTCGATTTCCCGGGCGCCGTCCGTGAGTACTTTCGCGAGGCGCTGGCGATGGTTGACAGCGACCAGCCGTTCGAGACGCTGGCGCACATCGATTATCCGAAGCGCTACTGGATCGACGGGGCGGCGCCGTATCGCGAGGCGGACTACGAGGAAGAGATCCGCGCGATTCTCACATCGGCGGCGCGGAGCGGCAGAGTCCTCGAGGTCAACACAACGCGCGGCGACACGCTATGTCCTGACATCACTGTTGTGAGGTGGTGGCGGGAGGTGGGCGGCCAGGCGGTGTCGTTTGGAGCCGACGCGCACCAGCCGGACAAGGTGGGCGTGGGCTTCGAGCTGGCGACGCAGATGGTGCAGGCGGCAGGGTTCAAGCCCGCAAAAGATCCCATGGCGCTCTGGCGCCGGTGATCCTGAAGCCGACCTCGCCCGCGCACGGCGGCGCGAGCATCGCGCGCGACGACGAGGGCAGGGTGTGGCTTGTGAACTACGCGATCCCGGGCGAGGTGGTGGAAGCGGAGCCGCGAGGCAAGCAGGGCGGGGTCGCGGTGGCCGCGACCACGCGTGTGATCGAGGCGTCGCCCAACCGGGTCGAACCGCGCTGCCCATACTTCGGCGCCTGCGGCGGATGCCAGTGGCAGCACGCGGCGTATGCGCATCAGCTGGAGCTGAAGCGGCAGGTGGTCGAGGAGGCGTGGTCGCGTGCTGGCCTGCGGCTGCCGCCCGACACGCCGGTGCTGGGCATGGACGACCCGTGGCGATATCGAATTCGCGGCGAGTTCGAGGCGGTGCCCACCGGCGAGGGCTGGCGCTTTGGGTTTCATCGGCTGCGGTCGCATGCCGTGCTCCCGATCGCGACGTGCGACATTCATAACCTGCGCATCGAGCAGGCGCTGCCGGCGTTCGCGCAGGCCGCGGGCGAGCTGCGCCTGACGAACCTGCAGAACCTGCTGCTCACCATCGAGCCGGGCGGCAAAGGCCTTTTGTGGCGGCTTCGCTTCCGAGGCAAGGAGCCGCAGTGGCCCCGTGACGAGTTCGCGCGGAGGGTGGGGGAGCTGCTGCCCGACCAGGTGCTGCTGGACGATGCCATGACCCTGGAGTTCTGGGACATGAGCTTTCGCGTGCGCAGCGACACGTTCGTGCAGACCAACTACCAACAGATGCTCGTCCTCTATCAGGCGGCGCTGGACATGCTCGCGGCGGGGGAGGAGGACCACGTGCTGGACCTGTACGCAGGCATAGGCACGATCTCGGTTGCGGTGGCTCGCACGTGCGCCGGCGTCACGGCGATCGAAGAGAACCCGCGGGCGGTGCAGGTGGGACGGTTGAACGCGAGGATCAACGTAGCGAAGGTCGAGTACCTGCCGGGCAAGGTGGAGACGGTGCTGCGCCAGGTGAAGATGGGGCGCCACCAGGCGGCGATCCTGGATCCGCCGCGTGCGGGTTGTGAGCCGGCGGCGCTGGCGGAGCTGCTGCGGCTGGGGCCGGAGAGGCTGGTCTACGTGTCCTGCGAGCCGTCAACCCACGCGAGGGACCTGATCGCGCTGGTCAGGGGCGGCTACAGGGTGAGAAGGGCAGCGATCGTGGACATGTTCCCGCAGACGTACCACATCGAGACGGTGGCGCTGCTGCAGCGAAGCTAGGTTCTCGGTGGACCCGACTCGGTGTTCTCGAGGACCTGCTTCAGGCTGAGCCAACTTGACTGTTGCGCAGCCATGACCAGCCGCCTCGCTCGTGGAATTCGAAATGCCGCCCCAATCAGGGCGAGGTTAAAGCTGACCTCCGTTTCAAACCGAGACCGGAGGATGGTGCCGCCGCCGTCAGGAGTAAATGTGACGACGTCGAGGTTCGAAGTCACGCTGGAAATGACACGAGATGTCATGCGGAGGTTGGGTTCGTAGTCGACGATCTGTGCGATCACCTCCGCGGTCGTCGCCGGCGTCAGCTGCATTTTGCTGTGGAATTGGGTACCCGGGCCGATTGGCCCCTCCGTGAGTTTTTCCACCGACAGCACAGTGGGCGCGTAAAGGGGCAGGTTCCGAGAATCCGCGACGAAGGAAAACACCGTAGCGGGGTTACGTTGGATCAGTCCACTGGTCTCAACTTGCATGCGCCTCAACAAGGGGGGAGTCCACAGAAGAACCCACAAGACCGCGACGCTAACGATGAACAGACCAACGATTGGAGATATGGCCGCTGCCACGAAGAGAGCTATCGGACCGATGATGAAAGCCCACGCCAGCAGGATCGACCTGCCCTTGCTTTCAAAGCGGCTTACGTCCATAGGCTGACCTGGCTTGGGTGCTATGGACAGTCCGCGGATCACCAATACGCCTCCCGGGATGCCGAGGAACGGGAGCGAGAGCTCGGTCCAGTGCCAGAGTGTGTCGGATGGCAGTCCGAGATCAGCTGCCGCGGCAATCATCGCCAGGGGGCCGGCGAGGATCAGGAGGAGAAGGGGAGCCAGGAACCGTTGAGAGGTGGGCATGCGGCTCCCCACTGTAAGTGGGCTGGTCGAAGAAGCCTAGAAGGCGTTCAGGCTGTGGCCCAGCTTCAGCAGGGCGAGGCGAAGACGACCAGGGCGTAGCTGTCTAACCGCGAATGCCAGAGCGGGCCTCAGCAGCAGCACGTGTGGTCCAACGTTGAGAAGACGTTTGCAGTTACGGGCACCGAGGGGCCAATCCTACAGGGAGGGACCC